>JAUUZB010000464.1 GCA_030590185.1 Deltaproteobacteria bacterium | reverse complement strand
TACGCTGAAGAATTTCTCGTCCTGGACCGGGACTACCGCGAGCCGGAGCCGGAGATCATCCTCGGCATCGAGCACGCCGACATCAACGGCGCCTTCACCCTGCGCCCCGGAGGGATCGAGCTGCGCGGCGTCGACGTGACTCGCGGCAACACCGACCTAGCGGTGCAGGGCTACCTGAGCTTCGACCCAAACGTCGGCCTCGAGCTGAACATCGCGGGCGAACGCGTCGACATGGCGGACATCGGACCGATCGCCGGCGTTCCCTTCGGCGGCAGCGGCACGATCTTCGCGGCGCTCGAGGGGCCCTATGGTCCCGAGATCGCGATCTCCAGCACGGTGAAGATGGACGCCATGAGCGTCGCCGGTTACCCCATCGGCGACACCCGCGGCACCGTGATCTTCGAGTACCCCACCCTCACCATCGACCGCGCCAACGTCAAGCGCGGCCGCGGCTCGGCGAGCGGCAGCGGTTGGCTGCGCTTTGACCCGACGCCGGTCCAGACCGGCGCCAACGTGCAGCTCACCAACGTCGACGTGACGGGCCTGCTCACCTCAGCTGGGGTCGAGCCGGAGTTGGCCAACCGCATCCGCGGCATCGCCTCGGGCAAGGTGGTGCTCGACGGCTATCTCAGCGACCCGAGCGGCGTCATCGACCTGCGCTCCGACGCCGTGACCCTCGACGGCGTGCCGCTCGGGCACGCCTCGGCCCTGATCAACCTCGACGGCCCAGAACGGGAGCGCGACCGGGTGGCCTTCATCGAGATCGAAGGCCGGCCAGGCGGCGGCCGGGTCAGCTCCGCCATCGGCATTCACCTGCCGACGCGCCAACCGCTGGAGCTCACCCTGGACATCGACGCCGAGCGCGTGCCCTTCGCCGCGGTGACCCCGCTCCTCGACGACGTGCCCTTCGAAGGCACCATCTCCGGTACCGCCGTGCTGCGGGGGCCGCCCCACGCCTTGACCGGCACCCTCAACGTCCGCACCCCGGCGCTAACCGCCTGGGGCTTCCGTCTGGGCAGCACCGAGCTCACCGGTCGCGCCACCGACGGCAAGGCCGCCATCGCCGGCCACACCCTCGGCGGCCGCGCCACCATCGAGGGAACCCTCATGCTCGGCCGCCACTTGCCCTACTCCGCCGAGGTGGATCTCGCGGCGGTGCCACTCCACGAGACCACCGACATGCCGAGGGACCTGACGGTGACGGTCGACGGTACCGTCTTCTCCCAGGGGGACCTGACCCGCCCGCGAACCATCTCCGCCGACATCCAGCTCGCCCGGGGCGGGGGCGCCATCGAAGGGATCGATTTCGCCCTGGCGCGACCGGCGCACCTCGCCTACGGGCTCAAGCGCCTCGAGGTGATCGACCTCGCCTTGCAGGGCTCGCGGGCGACCATGACCGTGGCCGGCAGCATCTCAGGGGCCGATGGGCTGGCGCTCAACGTGGCGGCCAAGGGTGACCTGGCGGTGGCGGCGCCCTTCTTCGCCCCACTCGAAGCTGCCCGTGGTCCCTTTGACGCCGGCTTCCGGGTCATCGGCGACTGGGGGGCGCCCTTCATCGAGGGCAGCGTGGGGATCCAAAGCGCCCACCTAAACCTCAAAGCCCTGCGCGAGGATCTCACCGACGTCTCGGTCGGACTCGAGTTCACCGGCCGCAACATCGAGATCAACGACGGCACCGCCAAGCTCGGCCGCGGCACGGTGAGCTTCACCGGCGGCGCCCTGCTCCCGACCCTCGAGGAACCGGCCCAGCTCAACCTCTACACCGACTTCCAACAGGTCCAGGTGCGACCCCGGCCAGGCATGTTCGCGGTCGGCTCGGGCAGCGGCAGCATCACCGGACCGATGGGTGACCTGCTCCTCAAGGGGCGGGTCTTCTTGGACGAGCTGCGCTACACCCGCAACCTGGAGCTCAACATCCGCAGCCTGTTCCCGCGCAAGGACGCGCCGCTCAAGGTGCCCGACTTTGCGCCGGGGCAAACCGTGGCGGTCGACGTGCACGTCGAGGCGCCGGGCAACATCCACCTGACCGCCAACACCATCAACGCCGAGTTCAAGGCCAGCCTCGACTTTCGCGGCACCACCGAATCGCTGGGCTTGCTCGGCAACCTGACGCCGCTCGAGGGGACAGCGCGCTACCGGGACCTGACCTTCGAATACGTACGCGGGGAGATCACCTTCACCGTAGAATTTCGCCTGCTGGCCATGTACGACCTCACCGCCCAGGCCGAGGGCTGCGACATGCTGATGACCCTGAACATCGTCGGCGACTCGCGCGGCGACTACACCATCGAGGTCACCGGCGAAGACGACAAGGGTCCGGTCCCGGAACAGGATCCACTCAGCTGCCTCAGCTACGGCATCCGGGTCAGCGAGCAAACCTCCCAGTCGCCGGTGAGCCAGAGCATCCTCGGCACCGACAGCTCAGGCCTCAGCGAGACCCTCGGCTCCGGCCTCGACATCCTGTGGGAGGTCAGCGGCCTCGACACCAAGGTCAAGCGCCTGGTGCCCTACGTCGACGAGGCGCGGATCACCCTCGGACGCTCCGGCCGCGGCAAGGACGCCCGCACCGCCCCGCGCCTGTTGGTGCGCAAGGAGGTCGGCAAGAGGCTCCAGCTCCAATACGACGGCGCCCTCGATGAGGTCGACGATCACATCGTCAGCCTCGAATATCAGCTCTCGAGCATCGCCACCCTCGAGGGCTCCTGGGTCAGCCTGAGCGACGTGCCAGTCGGGGACTTCGGGCTCGATTTGCGCTTGCGGGTGGAGTTTGATTGATCCCGCCCATGGTTGTGGTCGGCTTGATAGCGGTACTCGGGGCCTCCCCGGTCGCCGATACACTCGCGCCCTACCGCGGCCAGCCGGTGCTCTCGATCACCATCGACGCGCCCCCGGGTGAGGATGAGGCGTCGCTACGCTCCCTGATCGACATCCAGCCCGGCTACCTGCTCTCCACCGGCCAGCTCCAGTCAGCGATCAAGCGCCTCTACGCCCTCGGCCGCTTCACCAATATTGAAGTCTCGGCCCAACGCCTCTCCGGGGTGGTGCTGCTGAACTTCCGGTTGATCCCGGTCAAGCGCCTGAACAACCTGGGGATCGAGGGTCTGACCTGGGCCGAGGAGGGCCCCCTGCGCGCCGCGCTCAAGATGCGGGCCGGCGCTGAGGTCGATCGCCGCACGCCGGAGCTGCTCCGCCTACGCGCCGAGGCACACCTGGCCGCGGTCGGCTTTCCGAACGCCACGGTGACCGTGGAGGCGGTGCCCGGAGAGCTGGACGAAGAGGAGCGTTCCTATCGGATGCGGGTCATGGAGGCGGTTCCCCGGCGGGTGGCCGCGGTGCGCTTCACCGGTGACCCGCGGGTGGACGCCACCGTGCTGCGTCGCCTGATCAACACCGAGGCCGGCGACATCCTGAACCTCGAGCGCCTCGCCCGGGATCGCGAACGCCTCGAGCGGGCGCTCGTCCGCCACGGTTTTCTGCGCGCCCGGGTCGAGGAGCCCCGGATCCAGTCGGTGGGGGACGTGCACACGGTGCTCTTGAACATCAGCGCCGGCGACCGGATCGCCATCGAGCTGACCGGCTTCCGATCGGTGACCGAGCAGGACCTGCGCGACCTGTGGCCGGAGGAGAGCCCGCGCATCGAGCCCGGCAGCCTGACCGCCTTTGGCGCGGCGATCGAGCGGCACTACCTGCGCCGGGGATACGCCGACGTGAAGGTCGAGACGCGGGGCTTCCGCGACGCCGAGCGCCAGATCACGCGCTACCTTTATAGGATTGAGGAAGGCGAAGCGGTGCGCGTCATCGGCATCGAGTTCGTGGGCGCCGAGGCGATCCTGGCCGCTACATTAGAGGAGCAAGTGCGCACCGTCCTTCAGCACGAGCTGCGCGAGAGCGACGACTTCCAGCAAATCGTGACCTCGGAGCTGGATGGGGCGAGCCTCGGCATGCCGGAGTTCGGGCGCCACCCGCGCAGCGCCAGCTACGTAACTCCCTACCCCGCCGAGGAGCGCTGGGTGCCGGAGCTCTACGAGCGCGCCCTCGATGGCATCCTCGCGGTATATAAGGACCGGGGCTACCTCGAGGCGGAGCTGGGCGAGCCGACCCTCCGCCGCCGACGGGGGCAGCTGCGCGTCCGAATCGAGGTTTCGGAGGGCCCGCAAACCCTCATCAGCTCCCTGCGTTTTCGCGGCAACGAAGCGCTCAGCGCCACGCAGCTCCTCAGCGAGCTCGAGCTCAGCACCGGCGTCGAGAAGGGGTCGAGCAAGGTCACCCCGGGGGGGCCGTTCTCGGCCAGCGGCCTCGAGACCGGACGCATCGCCTTGGTGCGCAGCTACCGGGATCTCGGCTACCTGTACGCCAGGATCTTCACCGAGGCGGCGCCGGCGCAGGGGGAGGCCGCCGACGGGGGGGCGCAGGGCGTCGATTTCGCTGAGGTCACCTTCCGGATCGAGGAGGGTCCCCAGGTGCGGATCCGAAACCTGCTGGTGCGGGGGAACGTCCACACCGACACCGACACTATTCGCAGCCAGATCTCCCTGGAACCGGGGGACATCTACCGCCTCGACCAGGCGGTGCGCGACCAGCGCGCCATCTCCCGGCTCGGCGTGTTCCAGAGCGTGCGCGTCAAGTTGATCGACGAGGAGCGGCCCGAAGAACAAAAAGATCTGGTGGCCGAGGTGGTGGAGCGCAAGCGCCACGCCATCGAGCCATTCGGCGGCCTGTCAACCGCCGACGGCCTGCGCGCCGGCATCACTTACTCCCACAACAACCTGTTCGGCTACGCCGCCAGCCTCAAC
>JAUUZB010000505.1 GCA_030590185.1 Deltaproteobacteria bacterium | reverse complement strand
CCGTCGTCGCAGTCCCGGGTGCCGTGCTCGTCCGTATCCTCCGGGCCGGCGCAGCCCGGGTCACCCATTGCCGGATCGAGGTGATAGTCGACCAGGCCATCGCCGTCGTTGTCGTTGCCGTCGTCGCAGACCAGACCGCCCTGGCGCTCGGAGATGTCATCCGGTCCGGTGCAGCCGAAGTCACCGCGGCCGTCGGCGTAATAATCGGAGCGCCCGTCGCCGTCGTTATCGAGACCGTCGTCGCACTCGCTGCTGCCGCGCTCATCGTCGTCCGGTGCGGCACAGCCTGGGTCGCCCGCGCCTAGGGGGTCATAATCCCGGAGGCCATCGCCGTCGTCATCGGCGCCGTTGTCGCATTCGGCGTCGCCGCGCTCCGAAAAATCGAGGGGTCCGGTGCAGCCGGGGTCGCCCGACCCGATGACGTTATAGTCAATAGCGCCGTCGCCGTCGTCGTCCGTGCCGTCGTTGCACGGTCCGCCGTTGAGCTCGGTGGTCCCGGTGGGGGAGAGGCAAGCCTCATCGCCGCTGCCGTCGATCCGATAGTCCAGGCCACCATCGGAGTCGTTGTCCTGACCGTCATCGCAGACATCGCTCCCGGTCTCAGTCAGGTCGCCCGCGCCACTGCAACCAGGGTCCCCGGGGGTGGAGCCATCGGCGCAGGTTCCGTCGGCGCTGTCACAAAAGCCGTCGCCATCGTTGTCCAGGTGGTCGTTGCAGGCCGGCGCGCCGAGGACCACCGTGACCTCGACCGCGGTCTGGGCCGCGAGGCTGAAGTCGACCTGCTCCGACGCCACCACCGCGCCCGCCACGTAACCGTCGACCCAAACCTGGAGCAGCACCCCGGCGAGGTCATCGTCAAACACGATGACTACGGTGGTCTCGCCCCCGCCGAGCGGCTCCGCCGGCTCCGGTCGAAAGGTCGGCTCGAGCTCGACGGTGCCGTCTTCGCGGGTGACCTCAAAAGAGAGTTGATCGAGGCCGAGCGCCGCTTCGTATTGGATGGTCAGGTCGAGCCGGGTGACATCCTCATCCACGACGATGGTGTCCCCGGCGCAACCGCAGAGCGTCACTGCCAGGGCCAAGAGACCAACCGGCAGTCCGGACGGTCCGTGAGGCTGTGTTTCAGGCGCAGACAAAAACATGCGTAAACCTCCCACCATCACGGTGACCTCGCGTCGATGGTCTCGAGATCACCGGAGGGCAGCACGGTCGTCGTTTGCCCGCCGGTCGTCACCGCGACCGCGGTGATGGTAACCGCCGTGGCCGCCACCGCGCCGGCGACGATGCCCCAGAACCAAAATTCCTCGTAGAAGGAAGCTCCTTCCTCGACGACCGCGACGCCGGAGCCGGTCGGCCCGGTCACGCCGCCGCTAGCCGCCGCGCTCGCCACCGCCGCGGCCTCCGCCTCCTCACGGGCGAGGCGCTCCTGCTCGAAACGCAGCTTCTCCTCATCGAGGCGTTTCCTCTCCTCGGCGAGGCGCAACCGCTCCGCCTCCCGTCCGGCGAGCTCATCCTGGCGCTGGCGCTCGGCCTCCTCGGCCTGGCGCGCCGCCTCCTCGGCCTGGCGCTTCGCCGTCGCGACCTTCTCGATCTCGGCCTTGGCCTCGGCGAGGCGGGTCTCAACGAGCTCAGCGCTGGAGGAGTCCGGCTGCTCACTCAGGAACCGCTCGTAAAAGAAGACCGCCCGTTCGTAGTTCTTCAACTCCGCGTGGCATTGGCCGATGTTGAACAGGAAGGCAGGGTGCTCCATTTCCTCGTAGGCCTTGGAATACTCATCGAGGGCCTGGTCGAAGCGGCCGAGCTTGTAGTGGGTCTGGCCCTTCTTGAAATGTTTGCGCGCCTTGCGCTTGCCCGCGATCGCGTCGGCGCCGGTGAGCAGGAGCACGGCGCTGAGGACCAACAGGAGTCCGCGGCGGGCAGGTGAGCTCGGTCTAGGCATGGCTGTTACTCCGCGAAGGGGTCCAGGGTGTCGCGCTTGCGCAGGTTGCGTTTCTTCTTCGGTTTCTTGCCCGTCGCGGCGCTGTTGCGGGCCGCGGGCCGGGTCGCCACCTTGGCCAGGGTGGCGGCCAGCGTGGCGTCCTCACGGATGGAGACCTCCTCGGCCCAGCTGTCGTAGCCACCGAGCCGGAACTCGAAGGTGTCGACGGCGTCGGCGGCCTCGACCCGGGCGGTGAAGGGCGTCAGCCCCAAGGGCGCGTCGCTGCCGCGACGAAAGACCTCGGCCCCGGCCGGTGAGGACTCGAAGGTGAGCTTCACGGTCGCTGGCGCGGCCGGTTGCGCCGTGGCTGCGGGCTCTACGGCGGCTGCCAATGCACCGGCAGCCGAGACCTCCGACTCCCCGCTCGCGCCCATGGCTACCCAGCCGCCCACCGCGGCGATGACCAGAACCGCAGCCGCGGCCGCGGGCACGACGAAGCGCGGCCGTCGCCGGGGCGGAGTGTCCACCTGGTCATCCGGCACGCCGGCCCGCACCTCAGTGAGGACCTGCTCCACCTCGCGCACGGTCTGCACGCGTTTGGCGGTGTCCTTCTCCAGGCAACGCAGGATGACCTTTTCCAGCGCCCTCGGGATCTCGTAGCGCAGGTCGGTGAGCTTGCTCGGCTTGGTCGGCTCCACGGTCAGGTGTTTGATCACCATTTCGCCAAAGGTGTGGGCCGAGAGGGGCTTTCGGCCGGTGACGAGCTCGTAGAGGATCACGCCGATGGCGTAGATGTCAGCGCGGTGATCAACCGCCTTGGAGCTGACCTGCTCCGGCGACATGTACTCCGGGGTGCCGAACAGGGCGCCGGCGCCGGTCTGACCCATGGGCCGGCTGCCGTCCCCGGTGGTGAGCTTGGCCACACCAAAGTCGAGGATCTTGACGAAGTCCTTGCGGCCGGCGCGCTCGGTCAGAAAAATGTTCTCGGGCTTGAGATCGCGGTGGACGATGCCGGCGTCGTGGACCGTGGCGAGCACGTCGCAAACTTGGATGCCGATGTCGAGGGCGCGGCGCAGGGGTAGGATCCCCTCGTGGCGTTGCAGGGTGCCGAGGTTGGTCCCCTCGAGCAGCTCCATGATGTAGTACTTCTCGTCGCCCTCCTCCTCGATGAAGTCGGTGATCTCGACCAGGTTCTCGTGCTTGATCTGATTGACCGCGCGCGCCTCGCCAAAGAAGCGCCGCACCGCCGCGGCGTTGGAGGCGAACTCCGGGTGGAGCAGCTTGAGCGCCACCTTGCGACCGAGCCGGGTGTGCTCGGCGAGGTAAACGCAACCCATGCCACCGTAACCGAGCACGTCGATCAGTCGGTAGGCCCCGAGGACCTGGCCGACGCGGTCGGCGCCACCCTCGGCGTCTGGGAAGGCGTCCAGGTCGCCGAGCTTAGTGCCGTCGGTGTTGCAAAATGCTACGGCGTCGTCGTACTCGGTACCGCACTGGGGACAGATCTTCATGCTTATTCCCTTGCCCTTGCTTCGAGCCCGGCCGAACGCACCTGCAGGGTGGCGGCGCGATTGGGCACGAAGCGAACCGGCACGCGCTCCCCATCCGGGAGTCGCACCAGCAGCTCAATCGGCGCCTCGCCGTGCACGAAGCGTAGGCGAGCCGGGGTTGTGCCCAATGGGGCGCCACCGCTGGCCCGATAGATGAAAGCGCCCGGCGGCTCCGAGCGCACCTCGATCTCGATCTCGGCCGGGGACGGGGACGCCACGGTTGCGGAGGCGGGACCGACCGCGGAGGCGGACGCAGGACCGACTGCCGCGGTGGAGGCGGCTGGCGCCGGGGTCACGACCGGCTCCGCGGCGCCGAGCCGGGGAGCATGGATCGCGAACAGGACCACGGAGGCGGCCACGCCCATCAAGAGCGCGGCGGCCGCGGGCCAGGCCCAACGGCGAAGAGCCCAGCGCGAGGTGATCGGACGCGGCGCCACGACGCGCATGGCGGGCGTGACACGCGCCATTGGTACGGGCTCGGAATCGACCGGACGCGTCGCGGGCGCCGTCGCTGCTTCGGCTAGCGCCGCGTCGAGCTCCCTGGCGCTCGCGAACCGATCCTCCGGATCCTTGGCCAGACACCGCAGCACGACCCCCTGCAGGGCCGCCGGGATCGGCCGACAATGGGCCGGGGGCAACAGCCGAGTTGGTAGGGCGAACAGGTGCTTGGCCACGAGCTCAGAATAGGAGTGGGACGAGAACGGCGGCGTGCCGGCCAGGGCCTCATAGAGAATGATGCCGAGGGAATAGAGATCGGACCGGGGATCGAGCGCCTGCGCGCTGGCTTGTTCCGGGGACCAGTACTCCGGCGTGCCGAGGACCCCGAGGCCGAGAGCGTCGGCCGGCCGACCGTGGGGTGGGGCCGCGCCGAGTCCGAAATCGAGCAGCTTGACCCGGTCGGGCCCGTTGGTCTCGCTGATCAGGCGCACGTTGTTCGGCTTGAGGTCGAGATGGAGCAGATCCAGGTAGTGGGCCGCGGCCAGGGCCTGGCACAGCCCGCGCCCGATCTTCACGACCCGAGCCCAGTCCAGGGCATCTGTCTCGCTCAGGATGTCGGCGAGGTCCCGGCCCTCGACGTACTCGATCGCCAAAAAGGTCTCGCCGCTCGCCAGGGTGCCCGCCTCGAGCACGGCGGCCACGTT
>JAUUZB010000014.1 GCA_030590185.1 Deltaproteobacteria bacterium | reverse complement strand
GGGCGCCATTTGGGAGGACCTCCAGCACCGGGTGGCGGTCTGGGACGGCCGTGTGTTGGCGCTGATGCCCATGTATTATGAGGTTCAGCCGTGACCGAGAAGTTTGCCAGCGAGTTTAGCCCGGCCCTGTTGGGGGGTGAGGTCCTGGTGCGCCTGGCCCGGGCCCGGGAGGATGGCGTGCTCACCTGGAACACCGCCGGCACCGAGGCGAAGCTATTGTTCCAGGCGGGGCGGCCCGAGCAGGCGGTCTTCCAAGGGCAGATCGCAGCCACCCGCCAGGCGGTGGTCGGCTTCGTGCGCGGCTTCGCGGTGCTGAGCAGCGGCGGCTGCGACTTTGAGCCAGGGCCGGTCGAGGTGGGAGGGCAGCTCAAGATCGACACCCTGGGCGAAGTGCTGGTGGGCATGATGACCTCGCTCAAACCGGCCCAACTCGAGCAAATCTGGAGCGTCCGCGGCGGCCTCGAGGTCAACCCGGCCGCCGCCTTTGACAAGCTGGCCGGTGCCGTGGCCAAGGTCGGCGGCCCACAGCTGCGAAAACCGTTACCGGGATCCGCCATGGCCACTCTGGCGGCCGGGGCATCCACCGCGGCCCAACGGGCCTGGGCGGTGCTGCTCGGCCTCGGGGCGCTCGAGGTGCTCAACCCAGAAGTGCTCGGCGGTGGGGTCACCCAACGACCGACCACCGGCCGGCCACCACGATCGACCAAGGCCGACGCGCCGGGGCAGAAACGAGGTGAGGCTCGAATCGACGCGGCGGTGGCCACGGTTCGCGACGAGCCGGCGGCCGAGATCCAGAGCAAGCCCCCCGATGATCCAGAGGCGCGCAGGGTCTACTTCGAGGTCGAGCGGGTCCAAAAAGAAATCATCGACAAGACCCACTACGACCTGCTCGGTGTGGCCAGCGACGCCGACGAGGACGCCATCAAGAAGGCCTACTTCGACAAGGCCCGCGAATGGCACAGTGATCGTTTTGCCAGCCTTGATCTCCCGGAGCCGACCCGCGCCAAAATCCAAGAGATCTTCCGCGCCACGGAGGAGGCCTACCGGACCCTGAGCAACAAGGACGATCGCAGCACCTACGATTGGGTCCTCGACCGGGCCGCCCGCGGGCTGCCGACCGATCCGAAGGTGATCATGGATGCGGAGGGCATGTTCAAAAAGGCCCAGGCCTTGATACGCAAGGGGGAGGTCGGCGGCGCGGAGCCCCTGTTGCGCGAGGCGGTGGCGCTCAACCACGGTGAGGCGGAGTTCTGGGCCTACCTCGGCTTCGCGGTCTATGGCAAAGAGGGCACCAGCGCCGTGGCCGAGGCTCAGGACCACCTCCGCAAGGCCCTCGAGATGAACGAGAAGCTCGCCGTGGTCTACGAGTTCCGCGGCCGCATTCAGCGCATGGAGGGCAACACCGACGCGGCCCTCAAGGATCTCAAGAAATGCCTGGAGATGAATCCACGCAACGTTGACGCCAAGCGTGAGGTGCGGCTGTTGACCATGCGCCAGACCGCCCCGCCCAAGAGCAAGCTGAGCGACAATCCCCTCGGCGATCTGTTGGGGAAGGTATTCAAGAAATAGCGCGGACCGGTCGGCCGCGGGTCGCTACTTGTCCAGGCGGCCCAACAGGGAGAGGGTGAAGGAGGCCCCCATGTACTTCATGTGGGGCTGCACCTCGACCTTGCAGGCGAACCAGCCGGCCTGACCCTCGACCTCTTCCACCTTAATAAAGGCCCTACGCAGCGGCCGCGCCGCCCGCACCCGGATGTTCGGGTTCTCCATGTCGGCGACGTAGTTGCCCAGCCACTTGTTGAGCTCGCGCTCGAGATCGACGCGGGTCTTGTAGCCGCCGAGCTGCTCGCGTTGCATGACCTTGATGAAGTGGGCCAGCCTCGAGATGACGAACATGTAGGGCAACTGTGTGCCGAGCCGATAGTTCACCTCGAGCGCCTTGGCCTCGATGCTGTTGCCGAAGTGTTTCGGCTTTTGGCAGGAGTTGGCTGAGAAAAAACAGACGCTGTCGGAGTCCTTGCGGAAGGTGAGGCCAATGATGCCCTCCTCCGCCAGCTCAAACTCCCGTTTCTCGGTGAGCATGATCTCGGTGGGGATCTTGGCCTGAATGCCCTCGAGGGAGCGGTAGTCGGTCAAGGGCAGCTGATCGACCGCGCCGCCAGACTGGGGCCCGATGATGTTGGGGCACCAGCGGTACTTGGCGAAGGAATCCGCCACCCGGGTGATCATCGCCAGGTTGGCGCCGACCCACAGGTGATCGTCGAGGCCGCGCACCTCCTCCGTGAAGTTGAAGGTGCGGATCGGGTGGGTGGACTCCCGATAGGGCTCGCGCCCGAGAAAACGCGGCATGCAGAGCCCGACGTAGGAGGCGTCCGGGATCTCACGGAAGGCCTGCCACTTGGCGTACTGGGGCGCGTCCATCAAGGTTTTCATGTCGCGCAGCTGGGTGACGGCCTCAAAATCGTGGAAACCAAAGAAGCTGGGTCCGACGTTGGTAATGAGGGGCGCATGGGCCATCGCCGCGATCGAGGCGAGGTTCTTGAGCAGGGCGAGATCGCGGCCGCCGGCGTCGAACTCGAAGTTCCCGGCAATGACGCCGTAGGGCTCGCCACCGAACTGCCCGAACTCAGCGGAGTAGGCCAGGGAGAAGAAGCCGCTCTTGGTGAGGGTGGGGGCGTCCTCGAGATCCTCCTCGAGATCTTCCTTATTGATGTTGGTGAACTCGACCTTGACGTTTTCATCGAAGTTCACCCGATCGATGACGAACTTGAGGCCCCGCCACATCGACTCGAGGTGCTGAAAATCCTCGTTGTGCAGGATCGCGTTGATCTGAGCGTTGAGGCGCTCTTCGATGTCGGCGATCATGATGTCGACCGCAGCCCGGCTCACCGTGTAACTTTCGGTCAGCAATGACTGGCTGATGAAAGCGGCCACGCCCTCCCGGGTCGATTCGTAGTTGGCGTGGTCCGGCTTGAACCCGGAGTCCTCGAGCACCTCCTCGACCATGGCGGGCAGGAGCGGCTCGGACGGATCGCTGGCGTGGCTGGCGGGCTCATCGGCGGCGGCGAGGTCATCGGCGCTGGCGAGATCGCCCTCGTCGGCAAAGTCGTCGGCGCTGGCAAGCTCGTCATCACCGTGCGCGGAGGCCTCGGCGGTGGCCTCGAGGGCGCCGTCGATGACGGTGGAACGGCGCTCCGGCGCGGCCGGCTCCTCCGGTTCACCCTCGAGCTCCTCGAGCTCTTGATCGATATCGTCCCAGTCTCCGGATTCGGGGTCCATTCCGACACCCTCCTACGGGCCTTGGGGACACCACCCGGCCGCGACAGTCGCAGTCCGCTCAGCGGTGTCCTGAGTCTACTCTTCTACCAGATAGTAAGCGGCCGGTGCATCCTCGACCAGCCCTCTCAGCTGTCCTTTGCCGGGGGGGCGAGCTGATCGGCAAAATGGCCGGCCAGGCCGGTGCGTTTGATTTCGCTGTAGATCTCGGCGCAGCGCTCGTAGATCCGCTCTTCATCAGCGCTGGTCTTGCCGAGCAACTTCAGGGCCTTCTTCTTGGCCTTCTTGCGCGACTTGGCCTCGCCGCTCTGTGCCAGGGCGGCCGCCATCCCGTGGACCAGCTGGAGCTCATCCTTGAGATCGCCGAGCTCGGCGATCATCTTGGTGTTTGCCACGTAGAGACTCTGGGACAGGGGCACCGGCCCGGTCTCGGCTTCTGAGGCGGTGAGCTGCGCGAAGGGAGAGCTGACGAGGGAGTCACTCAGCAACGGCTCGTACTCCGGAACGGGCGAGAGCTCGGCGGCCAGCTCAGCGAAGCCGTCGAGGGCGGTGAGATAGATCGGCAACCAACGCAGCTGCCGACGGAGCTCGTGGATGCCCTCCTCGAGGTCCGCCATGTCGTAGTTGGCCTCGTGCACCTTGCGCAGGCGCCGCGCCAGCTCGCCGCGCAGGTAGGTTTTGTCTGCCTCGTAGTCGTCCCACTCGACGGCCAACAGCTTGCGCAACAGCTTGGCGAGACCAGGACTCTCGCCGTCTTCATCCGGCAGCCAACGTTTCTCGACCAGCTCGAGCGTGTCCCGGCGCGCTCGATCGAGTTGCTTGGCGAGCCACTTGCGGGTCTTCTTGGGCAGGTCCAGCTCAGCGCCGTGCGCACGCATGCAGATGGCATAGTCGACCGCGCCGAGTTGATCCTCGAACGCCTTGGTGGCGATCAACTGCTTGTCGATGACCTTGCCGTAGCGCTGGCGGTAGAGACGCAACAACCCCTCGAGCATGAACAGGTAACGGCGGGTGTCGTTGCCCATCATGTAGTCCACGGCATCCTCGCTCGCCCGGGCGGCCACCAGGGCCTCGTGCAGGCCGGCGGCCCAGGACAGGATGCGACCCCGCGGCCGCCCTACATCGGATGCGACGCCGTAAATTTCGAGACGTTGGCTGACTGATGTTGACATGGCGTTCTTCAAGATACTCTCCCCTCCTCGAGGCCCTACCCTCGCTGATGCTTGATGAAGTGTCGCAATAACCCGGCGGTGGAGCTGTCGTGGTGGCTGAGCTTGACCCGCCGGCCGGCGAGCAGCTCGGTCTCCTCGGCCAGGATCCGCTTGGCCAGGACCTTGCCGAGCTCAACTCCCCACTGGTCGAAACTGTTGACCCGCCACACGGTCCCCTGGACGAAGGTCTTGTGCTCGTACATCGCGACCAACGCCCCGAGGTTATACGGCGTCAGTGTGTCGATGAGGATGCTGTTGGTTGGTCGGTTGCCGGTGAAGACCTTGTGGGGAAGCAGCCCAGCGATCTCCCGGGCGGAGCGACCCCCGGCCATCAGCTCCTCCGCCACCTCCTCGGCACCCCGGCCGAGCATCAGGGCCTCCGTCTGCGCGAAAAAGTTCGCCATCAGCTTGGGGTGGTGGTCGCCGATCGGGTTGTGGGAGTTGACGCAGCCGATGAAGTCGCAGGGGATCAGCTTCGTGCCCTGATGGATGAGCTGGTAAAAAGCGTGCTGGCCGTTGGTGCCCGGCTCCCCCCAGATGATCGGCCCGGTTTGGTAACGCACCCGCTTGCCGTCGCGATCGATGCTCTTGCCGTTGGACTCCATGTCCCCCTGCTGAAAATAGGCGGCGAAGCGGTGCAGGTATTGGTCGTAGGGCAGGATGGCGTGCGCCTCGCACCCGAAGAAGTTGTTGTACCAGATGCCGAGCAGCGCCATCAGCACGGGGATGTTGCGCGCTAGGGGCGCGGTGCGGAAATGCCGGTCCATGGCGTGGGCGCCCTCGAGCAGCTCGACGAAGTCGTCGAAGCCGACCGCCAGGCAGATGCTGAGCCCGATCGCCGACCAAACCGAGTAGCGGCCGCCGACCCAATCCCAAAACTCGAACATGTTCTCCGGATCGATACCAAAGGCCTCAACCGCCTCGCGGTTGGTGCTCACCGCCACGAAGTGTGAGCGTACCGCCTCCGGGTCCCGCAGCTTGACCAGCAACCAGGCGCGCGCCGTCTCGGCGTTGGTCATCGTCTCCTGGGTGGTGAAGGTCTTGGAGGCGACGATGAACAGGGTCTCCTCCGGGTCGAGATCTTCGGTGGTCTCGTAGAAGTCGGTGGCGTCGATGTTCGAGATGAAGCGGGGCTCGGGGCCGCCCTTGGCGTAGGGCTTGAGCGCCTCACTGATCATCACCGGGCCCAGGTCGGAGCCGCCGATGCCAATGTTGACGACGGTCTTGATGCGCTTGCCGGTGTGGCCACGCCAGCCGCCGGAGCGAACCCGGCCGGCGAACCCGGCCATGCGCTCGAGCACCTCGTTGACCGCCGGCATGACGTTCTCGCCGTCCACCCGGATCGGCTTGCTGCTGCGGTTACGCAGGGCGACGTGCAGGACGGCACGGTTCTCGGTCCAGTTGATCCGCTCCCCGGTGAACATGCGCTGAATCGCGTCCTCGAGCCCGCAACTCTCAGCCAGCTTGACCAGCAGGGCCATCGTCTTGTCGGTGATCCTGTTCTTCGAATAGTCGAAGAGGATCTCCCCTTGCTTGAGGCTGAACCGCCGAAAGCGCGCCGTGTCCGCCGCGAACAGGTCGGCCATGCGGAGATCCTTGACCTGCTTGTGGTGCTTGGCCAAGGCCTTCCAGGCCGGGGTCTGGGTGAGGGCGGGGACCCGCTTCTTGACGCGACGGCTCTTCTTCTTCGTCATAGGCGAGAGTTCTATGGCGGGCGGGGTCGGCGTTCAACCATCCCCCAGGTCTCTTCCCCTCGGCAGCTGCGGGCCTATTCGTGCCACTTGAGCAGGGAACGTTGGATCCGAATCAGCAGGTCGCCCGCGGCGTGGGAGGAGAGCAGTTGATGCAGGATGCTCTCCCGGTCGACCTCGGAGGGGTGCTCATCGGGCGCCGTTGCCGGCACCGGAAACTCAGCGTAGACCACCCCGCCCTCCTCGCGGATTGTCGCGGCCGGAGCGATTTGGTTGAGCATGTGACGGATGCGCTCATTGTTCGATAGGAACTCGGTGTAAAAACGCTTCACGCCGCGTTCCCGGGCGGCGGCGCACAGGCGGTGGAGCAGCAACGTCCCGAGGCCTTTGCCCTGACATTCATCGAGAACCGTGATCGCCGGCTCGGCGATGTCCCCCCCGGGTTCCAGGCGGATGAAGCGCCCCACCCCGAGTCCCTCCGCGGTGCCGTCTTCGCCCATCCGGATCACCCCGAGCGCAAAGTGGTCCATGCCATCGACCGCGGAGAGATAGGCGAGTTCCTTGTTGCTGAGCGAGTTCTTGCCGGTGAAGAAACGCAGGTAGCGTGACTCGGGGGAGAGGCGCTCGAAGCCCTTCTTGATTAGATCCCGGTCGCCAACCCGCACCTGGCGCAGGACCACCGGCGTCCCATCCTCGAGGGTGATCTCCTCCCGGTAGTCCGGGTGGAAGTGCAAACGCTCGGGCGCTGTCATCTCGCGGCCTGTCCTGCCAAGATCTATTGAGGTTGGCGGGTTGGACGTTCCAGAGGTTCCATACTAGTACCCCAGGCCGAGCGCGGACGCCACCGACCGAGCGGGCCGCCCCGCCGGAGGGAGCCATGACGACGACGTCGTTCACACACCTGGTGGAGATGCAGCGGCACGCGGTGGCGCAATACGGTCCCAAGCCCGTGTTCGGCACCAAGCGGGACGGGGCGTGGGTGTGGACGACCTACGAGGAGTTCGGCGAACGGGTCGACGCCATGCGCGGCGGCCTCGCGGCCCAGGGCATCGGCAAGGGGGATTCGGTCGCGCTGATCTCCGCCAACCGCGACGAATGGGCGATCACCGCCTACGCCACCTACGGGGTCGGCGGCAAGGTCGTGCCGATGTACGAGGACCAAAAGGAGAAGGACTGGCGCTACATCCTCGCCGACTCCGGCGCGCGTTTGCTGGTTACCTCCCACCGCGAGATCTACGAGCGAGTCGCGGACTTGACCGAGTCTCTCGAGAAGCTCGAGGCGGTCTATTGCATGGAGTTGCCGGAGGAGGATCCCCAAAGCATGGCCGCCCTAGAGGCCACCGGGCGCCTGAATCCAGTGGCGGCGGTCGACCTCGCCCCGGAGGATCTGTGCGGCTTCATCTACACCTCCGGCACCACCGGCGAGCCCAAGGGCGTCCTGTTGAGCCACGGCAACATCATGGCCAACGTCAATCCGCTCAGGGATCTGGTGCCACTCAGCACCAGCGACTGCGCGGTTTCCTTTTTGCCGTGGGCCCATTCCTTTGGACACACGGTCGAGCTGCACATCTCGATCTGCGTCGGGTCGAAGGTCGCCTTCGCCGAGTCGGTGCCAAAGCTGGTCGACAATATCGGCGAGATCCGACCGACCGTCCTGGTCAGCGTGCCGCGCATTTGGAACAAGGTCTACGACGCCCTGCACAAGCGCATGGCGGCCGAGGGGGGCCTGAAGAAGAAGCTCTTCGACGCCGCGCTGGCCAACGCCAGGGAGCGCCGCCGCCTGGCCGCAACCGGTCGCCGCCGTGCTGTGGTGGAGCTCAAGCACGCCTTCTTCGACCGACTCGTCTTCTCCAAGGTACGCGCCCGCATGGGCGGTCGACTCCAGTACGCCATCTCCGGGGGGGCTGCCCTCTCCAAGGAGGTGGCGGAGTTCATCGACGACATCGGTATCAAGGTCTACGAGGGCTGGGGGCTCACCGAGACCAGTCCGATCGCCACCTGCAACCGGCCCGGCGAACAACGCATCGGCTCGGTCGGACGGCCGCTGCCCGGGGTCAGGGTCGAGGTCGACCGCAGCGTGCTCGAAGATGACAGCGACGATGGCGAGCTGGTGGTCTACGGGCCGATCGTGATGCAGGGCTACCACAACCTGCCGGAACAGACCGCCGCCGTGATGACCGACGACGGCGGCTTTCGCACCGGCGACCGCGGTCACATCGACGACGATGGTTACGTCTACATCACCGGTCGCATCAAGGAGCAGTACAAACTCGAGAACGGCAAATACGTGGTGCCGGCACCGCTCGAGGAGCAGCTGCAGCTCAGTCCCTACATCGTGCAGGTCTTCATTGAAGGCTCGAATAGGCCGTTCAACGTGGCGCTGATCGTACCGGACCGGGAGGCGCTGGAGGGCTGGGCCCAGGGGATGGACGTCGACTATGCGGCCCTGCTCGAGGAGGAGCGAGCCAACCGCCTCATCGCCGATGAGCTCGACCGGCTGAGCAGCGGATTCAAGGGCTACGAACGGATCCGGCGATTCCACTTGCTCGGCGAGGAGTTCAGCACGGACAACGGGCTGTTGACCCCCTCCCTCAAGATCAAGCGCCGCGCGGTGGTTGACAGGTACGACAATCTGCTGCAACCCCTCTGGACGCCGTGAGCTGACGGCGACGGCAACACCCCATGAGCAGTTCCCCCCCTACCCCGATCCGTGCCCTGATCGACCTGGCGGTGCGGCTCCAGCGTCCGCTGTCCCTCGAGCAGATCCTCCAGGACGCGGTTGAGACCGCCGCCCAGGTGCTGGGCACACCGCGGGCGAGCATTCGCCTGCTGCACCCGAACCGCACCAAGCTCCTGGTCCGGGTGCGGGCGGGATCCCCCTTGCACGAGGATCCGGAGATCGAGTTCGCCCTCGGCGAGGGGTTCATCGGCTGGATCGCGGAGCAGGAGCAGCCGATCCGACTCGCTGACGCCGAGCGGGATCCGCGCTTCGTACCGCGACCGGGCAAGAAGGAGCCGATCGGGTCGTTCCTCGGCGCGCCGTTGCTCTCCGGCCCGATCTGCCTCGGAGTGTTGAGCGCGGTCTCGCCGGAGCGCGACTATTTCACCGCCGAACACGAGGATTTGGCGGTGTTGCTCGCGACCCTGAGCGCCCCCCACGTGCAGATCGCTCACCTCTCGCGTCTCTCCCGGGTGGACCACCTAACCGGGGTGCTCAACCGCTACGGCCTGGACAGCAGCTTTCCACCGGATCAGGTGGCGGTCGCAGACCAACTGTCCCTGGTGAGCATCGACATCGACCGCTTCAAGCTGGTCAACGACACCTACGGCCACGCCTTCGGGGACAAGCTGCTGCGCCGGGTCAGCCACCTGCTCGGAAGCGCGCTACGCACCGGTGATGCGGTCATCCGCTACGGCGGGGATGAGTTTCTGCTGTTCTTGCCCGGCGCTGATCTGAACGCCGCGGCCCGGATCGCGGAGCAGGCCCGTGCGTTGGTAGGGACGCTGACCCTGTTGCACGGCGAGCGGGAGGTCGGGACGAGCCTGTCCGCGGGCGTGGCTCAGCGCCGGCCGGACGAGAGTCGCGAGGCGTTGATCGAGCGAGCCGATCGGGCCTTGTACGCGGCCAAGCGCGCCGGGCGAAATCGGGTGGAGGTCGCCGACTAACGACGTCGTGCCGGGGCTAGGGATAAACCCGGGACAACGACAAACTCTTGACCTCACGGGCGAAACCAAAGGCCTGCAGGGCCGGAGCGTAGGGGCTCTTGGTGGCCGGTTGGTCGTTGATCTCCTCGACCGTGATCGCGCGCAGGGGATTGGCGGGGCGATCTAGCAACGCCCGGAACAGACCGAGCGTCTCTGCCACCGCGGCGTGATCCGGCGGCACTCGAAACTCCAAGCGCCGGCCGTGGCGCTTGGACACCATCAGCAGCTCGCGGCCGCGGTAGACCAAGTGGGTCCCAGGGATCCGGGCCGGCAGCTCACCCTTGAGTGCCTCGAGACCACAACCGCACAGGGAGATTGGATCTACGGCGTTGAGCCAATACACCACCTCCTCCGACGAGGGATTTCGCAGGCGGCGCAGGGCGGCTGGGTCGGCGAACTGTAGGCCACGGATCCCGAGGAAGAAATGCCCGGCGAGCGCCTCGCCCGAGAATTCCATCAGGCGCAGGGTCCTCAATAGCGGCCGCCAGCGCAGCGCCGGCTGCTCGTGGGCCAAGCGCTCGCGAAAGAGCACGCCGTAGCGGGCAAAGAGCTGCCGCACCCGGTCCCGGTTGATCTCCTCCTCCTCGAGGGCATCCCGTGGGCTCGGCTGGGGCAGGGAAAACCAAGAGCCGGTCAACGGCTCCTTGGCCCGCCAGGAGCTACGGCGACGTCCCTGCCGGGGCTGGGGGGCGGGTGCACTGAAGTCGTTGCCGATGCCGCTGCGCAGGCTCGCGAAGGTATCGTTGCTGATCTGAGTCGCCCAGACCTCGGACCAGACACGAGCCACCAGCTCCGCGGTGTCCAGGCCGGTGTGGGCGCGAAGCGCTTGGAGGTCGAACCGACCGATGGGACTCGGTAGCAGGTGCCGAGCGGTGTCCGTGCCGGTGTCAGGGCGGGTGCTGGTATCGGTGTCGGTATCGGTGTCGGTGTCGGTGTCGGTGCTGGTGTCGGTGCCGATGCCGGTTTCGGGGAAGGCATCCGGGGCCGCCGGCTCAGACCTCGCGGCCGGGTCCGCGGCCACAAACAGCTCGAGCCAATCTTCGAAACAGAAGCCGATGCGACGCTCCCCGGCGCCAAACCAAACGAGATCGCTCTGTTGCAGGGTGGAGTCCAAGCCCGCCGGTTGGTAGCCGGCCAAGCGAGTCGGCAGGAGCTCGCTCTCCCACTGGTCAACGGGCGCCGCCCAGCCGAACAGGCGCTGGAGCGCGGCCTGCAACGCCTCTTGATCCTGTCCAGGGTTGTTCTTCGCTGCGGCCCCAGGCCCGACCAGGCCATGCAATTCCGCCGTGAACAGGGGCAACGCCGCGAGGGGAAGCGGCTCAAAGCTCGGCCGTTGGGCCGCCCGGGCCATGCGCAATAGGCGCTCGAGGTTTTCCGCGTCGCACAACTCCGGCGCCTCTGCTCCGGCCGTCAATCGATCGCACACTAGATCGCCCGCCTCGGTGAGACGCGTCACGGCCTGCGCCAAACGCTCGTCACCGAGGCCGAGGATCTCCCGGGGAAGAGACGGCACCATCGGCCCGTAGAAACGCAACACCTCCACGAGCAGAGCATCGAGGCGAGCGTCCCGATCTGATTCGTCCTCCTCGCCTCCCTCACCAACCGTCCCGAGCAGCCGCTCGAGCCCTGCGGCGGCTTCGGGCGACAGCTCCCCGCCGCCGATGGCCCTCAATCGCAGCGCACCGGGCTCGATACCTAGCGCCGCAACCAGGATGGGGATGCGGTCGAGGGCAACCACCGACTCCACCACCGCCCCGGGTGGGCACAGCTGCGCCACCCGATCGCGCAGCTCGCTGACGATCTCGTCATCGGCGCCATGATCGCGCACCATGGCCTCAATGAGCTCGCTCCACTGCGGCATCGGCACCATGACCCGCTCCACCAGAAGGTCGTGGAGCTCCGCGGCGTCGGCGGGCGGGTAATCAGGAAAGGTACGTTGGAGCTTAGCGGTCAGCTCCTCCACCAACGCCGGTTGCAGCTGCGGTCGCATGGAGGTCGAGGCGAGCAGATCTGCGATCAGACCATCCCGCAGCCGCGATGCCGGGGCGCCTTCGGGCGTGTCGTCCTGATACATGTATCGATCTGTTCCACGCCAGACCAACTCGGCCGCGAACGGCGAGGCCTTGGTGGTCCGCACCTCCGTCACGCGAATGGTGCCCGCCGCCAGCTCGTCGAGCCGGGCACGCAGGCCGTCGAGATCAAAGTGATCGCGGAGACAGGACCGCCAGGTCTCGAGCAGGATCGGGAAATCGTCATGGCGGCTGATGGCGTGGAGGAGCTTCTTGGCCCGCAGGCGATTGAGCCACAACGGCAGGCGCTTGGTCGGGTGCTGCCGGGGCAGCAGCAGTGCACAAGCCGCGCTCTCGCGAAAACGGGCACCAAAAAACCCGGTCGCCTCGAGCTTGCTGCGTAACAACGCCTCAATCCGATCCGGCGGCACCAGCTCGAGGAGCTCATCGATGGAGAAGGAGTGGGGCAAGCTCAGCGCGATGCCCTCGTCGTTGGCCATCATCTCCACCGCCAGGCCATGGCGCTGGTCAAAGGCGGCCTGCAGACAGATGGCGAGCGGGCGCAGGATTCTGCCCCCCCAGGGGGCGTGGAGGATCACCTGCTTGTGATCGGCGGCGTTGGTCGGGTCGGAGAAGTGCTCCACCAAAACGTGAAAACGGTGGGGCAACGCCGCGCCGGTCACCTCGCGCTGGCGTCGAAGGTGACGCAGCAGCTCGTCGCGCGATGGTTCATCCAGGTGGTACACCTCCCCCAGGCGATCGCCGAAGCCGGGATCCTCGAGCCCCTCGTCCGCCTCGGCCAGGAACTCGCCGATCTTGGCACTCAGCTCAAAGTCCCGATCGATCGCGTCCCCGCGCCAGAAGGGCGGCATGGCAGCGTCGGCGGCGCCGGTCACCTCGACGTCGTTGTGGCCGATGCTCTCGATGCGCCAGGCCTGAGCGCCAAAGCTGAAGCGATCGCCGACCCGGCGCTCCCACACGAACTCCTCGTCGAGCTGACCGACCAAGGCGCCGCTACCCTGTAAGCGAATGTTGTAGTAGCCGCGGTCCGGGATCACCCCGCCGGCTCGGGCGAGCAGCAACCGCGCGCCGTCACGGGCGGCGATGGTACCGTTGATGCGGTCCACCCGTACCCGTGGCGTCAGCTCCCGGATGTGGCTATCGGCGTAACGACCGGCGAGCATCTCGACCACCCGATCGAAATCAGCGCGACTCAGCTCGTGGTAGGCCCAACAGGTGCGCATAAACCCGTAGAGCTCATCCAACTGCCAGCTCTCGTTGACACAGCTCGCCACCATCACCTGGGCGAGGACGTCGAGGGCGCCGCGGATCGGGCGCACCGCCTCGCCGACCTTCTGCTCGATCAGGGGCGCCATGGCCGCGGCGTCGACAAAAGCGTGCTCGTGGGTTGGGTAGATGACGCCCCGGCTCACCACGCCCACGCCATGGCCAGCGCGGCCGACCCGCTGCACCCCGGAGCTCAAGGTGCGCGGTGGGTCGATCAACACCACCTCGTCGAGATCGCCGATGTCGATGCCGAGCTCCAGTGAGCTGGTGGCCACGATCCCGGCCAGCTCCCCAGCCTTGAAGCGTTTCTCCACCAGCCGGCGCACCTCCTGCGCGAGGGAGCCGTGGTGGGAGTAGACCCGGGGTGGGTCTTCGTCACCGTTCAACAGCCGCGCGATCTTCTCGGTGCGCTTGCGGTTATTGGTGAACATCTGGGTGGAGCGATTGTTCTGGAGGCGG
>JAUUZB010000841.1 GCA_030590185.1 Deltaproteobacteria bacterium | reverse complement strand
GTTCTCCGCCGGCCGCCGTCGGATATCGACCCGGTGGTGCTCGATCCCCTTGGGGAGACCGGGGCACAGACGCCGGTCGACCCCGACCACATCGTGCTCGCGCGAGATGCGCAGCGCTGCCCGGCGCCCGAGTCGGCCTGCGATTCCGGTCAATAGAACGCGCATGGTCTGCCCCTCTTCGCTACCAGAAGACCGCGTCGCGGGCCGCCAGATCCTCTTCGAGCATTCGTTGCATGGTCGACTTGACCTGATCCACCTTGCGCATGATCACTTGGTCCTCGTCGTTGGCGTCGCCCTCAAAGGTCATCGGCTCGCCGAAGCGAATGCGATACTTGGTCGGTAGCGGCACCGCGCCGAACCCTGGGCTCAAGGTGATCGGCAGCGCCGGAACTCCGAACAGGCGACTGATCTTCTTAGCGTTAAACAGCGAAGGTGCCTGCTCCTCCGCCCCGACCACGGTGCAGGGCACGATCGGCGCGTTCTTCTCGATGGCGAGACGCATGAAGCCCTGGCCGAACCCCTGCAGCTGGTAGCGGTGGCGCCAGGTCTTGTTCAAGCCACGCACCCCCTCCGGGAAGGCGAGGATAGCCGCCTCCATGTCGAGTACGCGGCGGCAGTTCTCCGGGGTGCCGAGGATCTGCCCGCAGCGGGCCATGAACAGGGAGACGAAGGGCAGCGACGGCACGAAGAACTCGAGCATCGAGCGCGGGAAGCGCGGCGGCTCCCGCTCGAGGAAGACCGCGGCGGTGACCATCATGGCGTCCCAGGGCAGCTGCCCCGAGTGATTGCAAACGATGAAGCAGCGGCCGTCCGGGATGTTCTGGACGCCGCTGGTCTCGCAACGGAAGTAATGCCGGTAGAGCCAGATGGCGGAGCCGATCGCCTTCTTGAGATACTGCGGGCTGTAGCCAAAGGCGTCGACCCCGTAGGGCCCGAGGTTGGTGGAGATGCGGTCGATCCGCTTCTTGATCTCATCGCTGGCGCTGAGGTCGGTCAACCCTTCGGTGAAATTGATCCCCAGGGAGAGGGCCTTGGCGGTGGCTCCTACGAAGTCCATGGCCGATGCGTATCCAAGGCCCCGGAGGGAGTCAACGGATCACAGGTCGGAGAGGCCGCGGCGGTTGCGCAGCAAGATCACGCCGAGGGCGACCATGGACAGGGCCGAGGCGCCGATCAACAGGGCGAAGACCGGGCCGACCTGCGACTGGCTCGATTGGTAAATGCGCGCCACCCCGAGCTCCTGAACCACCGCGCCGATGGAGCCCATGCCGTTGATGATCCCGGCGGCGGCCACGGCGGCGCGGCGCGATCCCAAGTCGATGGCGCCCGCCCCGGAGAGCAAGGAGTCCGGCCCGTAGAGCATGAACCCGATCACCACCATGCCGCCGATGAACATCGCCACGCTCGCGGTGCCGAACAGGTACAAGAAGACGCAACCGGCGGTCATGCCGCCGAGCATGATGAACGACAGCAGGGCCCGGCGCGCCTTGAAAAAGCGGTCGGAGAGATAGCCGGCCACGATCACCCCGGCGAATCCTCCCCAGTCGAACACGGTGGAGTAGTAGGCCGCGATGTCCCGTTCCATGTGGTAGTAGTCGGAGAGGAAATAGGCGGACCAACTCCAGATCGTGTAGCGCACGAACTTGATCCCCATGTAGCAGACGCCGACCAAGAGAATCGTGGTCACCAGGGAGCGCGTCCAACGGAATGCGGTCTCGGCCGTTGTGGAGCCGCCCTCTTCGGACGCTGGCTCGTCGAGCACCGGCGGCAGGCCGAGATCCTCCGGTTTGTTGCGCAGGAAGAAGAAGACCAATAGCCAGGCGGCCACGAGCACCGCGGCGCCCGCCAAGAAGGACTGCCGCCAGGTGTCCGGAGCGCTGCCCGCCCCGGCCAAGGCGACGAAGGAGAGACCGAGCCACAGTCCGGCCCAGTTGGTCGCCATCACCCCGCCGAGTTGGTAGCAGGTCGCCCAGAAGCCCATGATCGTGCCGCGTTCGCGGCGGGTCGTCCAGGCGCCGATGGCGCCCATGCAGCAGGACCAACCGGCGGCCTGGGCCACGCCGTTGACCGCCATGAAGATCATGAAGGTCGTGAGGCTAGTGGAAAAGGCGAACACCACGTTGGCCACGATCGAGGCGCCCATGCCGATCAGCAACCAGCGCCGGGCACCGACCTTCTGCCCCACGCTCGCGGAGATGAATTGACCGATGGTGTGGGCGATCAGGTAGACGGCACCGATGTAGGAGAGGTCGACCTCATCGAAGCCGAGTTGATCCCCGAGGGCGTCCTTGACCGCGTAGAAGGCCTTGCGACAGAAGTAGAGACCGGCGTAGGCCCACCAGGTGCTGCCGAGCACGAACCAGCGCCAGCGACGCACCCGGGCGGTGAGCTCGGCGGTCACGCGTCGCGCTCCGGCTCGGTGACCAGATCTCTAGCCACGTCGGCGGGCAACAGGGCCGCGAGGCCGTCGCGGGAGTTGGCCGGGTGGGCTCGGGCCGAGGCGATGGCCTCGACGAGCGGGTCGTGCAGCGGGCCGTTGGAGACGCAGATCGATCCGACGTCGGGGTCAAACGGGCTGGCGTCGACCTGGGTGACGCGTCCCCCGGCCTCCTCGACCAACAGGGCGCCGCCGGCCATGTCCCACGGGTGCAGGCCGTATTCCCAGAAGCCGTCGAAGCGTCCGGCGGCGATGTAGGCGAGGTCGAGGCCCGCCGAGCCAAAGCGTCGCACCGCCTGGCAGACCAGGCTCAGGCGACAAAATTCGGGGTGGTTGTCGCGCTCGGGGTTGAACAGGCGGTCGACCGCAAAGCCCGTGGCGAGCACCGCGTCGATCAGGCGACCGGTCTGCGAGACTCGGATCCGCTCGTCGTTCAAGAACGCGCCCGCGCCGCGCTCGGCCCGATAGAATTCGTTGCGGATCGGGTCGTGGGTGACCGCCACCACGGTTTGGAAGCTGTTGTCCGGCTGGCGTTCTTGCACCGCGATCAAGACGCAGAAGTAGGGCAAGCGGTGGGCGAAGTTGGTGGTGCCGTCGAGGGGGTCGACGATCCAACGGTACGGTCCATCGGCCCGGGCGACCCCCGACTCCTCGGCGAGGACCGCGTGGCCCGGGAAGCGTTGGGCGATGGCGCGAAGGATGTAGTCCTCGGAGGCGCGGTCGGCGTCGGTGATTAGATCCACCGTTGCCTTGTGCTCGATGGTGAATTGGCCGTGGTGATACTCGGCGAGGATGGCGCCGGCGCCGCGGGCGATCTCGATCGCTGTTTCGGTGAGATCGTTCACTGGGAGGGGCCGGGGTCGTCGGTGGTGGTGGTGGCGGGGTCCGAGGCGGGGCCGGCGGCGGGGTCCGGCGTGGGGCCGGTGGCGGGGTCCGGCGTGGGGCCGGTGGCGGGGTCCGGCGGGGGGTTGGTGGCGGGGT
>JAUUZB010000851.1 GCA_030590185.1 Deltaproteobacteria bacterium | reverse complement strand
GCACGACGCCGGCATCATCCATCGGGATCTCAAGCCTGGGAACATCATCCTGGTCGAGCAGCAGGGACGGCCGGACTTCGTCAAGCTGATCGATTTTGGGATCTCCAAGTTTCAGAATCCCGCCGACGCGATTTCCCCGGAGCGCACGGCCCCCGGGGTGTTGTTGGGCAGTCCCGGCTACATGGCGCCGGAGCAGGCGATCGGCGAGGAGGTGGATCACCGCTGCGACCTCTACTCCCTCGGCGTGCTGCTCTATCAGATGTTCACTGGTCAGCTGGTTTTTTCCGCGGACACCTGGACGGAGGTGTTGATCAAGCACTGCTCGGCGCGCCCGCAGCCGCCCCGCCGCCTGCGAGCCGATCTCCCCGCGGACCTCGACGCCCTGATTGTGCAATGCCTGGCCAAGAAACCCGACCAGCGGCCGGAGACGGCCGTTGAGGTGGGACAACGCCTGCGCGCCGTGGCCCATGCCATCGCCGAACCAGCCGCGGCGGTTTTGCCTCCGCCCCTTCCCCAAGCCGCACCGGCGGAGCTCCCCATGACGGTCGAGTCCCCGTTGGGCGCGTCCCTGCTGCAGTTGGGGCACAGCCTGGGCGCGACCCTTCGGGACTCGAACAACACTGCCATCCTGGCCGCGTTCCTGTTTGCCTGTCTGTTGGTGGCGATCATCGGGTTGCGTCCGCAGCCGAGGGAGTCGCGGTACGTGCTGCCCCCGCCCCGAATTATTTCGAACGCCTTGGGGCGGGGCGTGGCGGTCGAGCGGCCGGCTCCAGCGAATGTGATCGACGCAGGCTCGACCGGGACCGACGCAGCAACGACCCGTGAGGCCACGTCGGACGCGGAGCCAGCCACCCCGGCGGCCCGGCATCGCAAGCGCACCGGGGACAGGGCTCCGGGCAAGCGTGCCCCGACTCTCGAGCGGGCGGCCAAGCTCATCAAAGCCGGCAACATCCAGCAGGGGATCCGGGTGGCCAAGAAGCTGGTACGCAAGGACTCGCGCAACGGCCGAGCCTTTCGCATCCTCGGCATCGCCTACGCCCTCTCCGGCGAGAAACGGTTGGCCTGCGAATCCTACCGCCGCTACCTGATCTACGAGCCCAAGGCCCCCGACCGGGAGAAGGTCAAGCAGATCCTGCGCGCTTGCCGATCGCTCTAGCCCCACGACCCGTCGAGCGTCATCGAGCGTCATCCAGCTTGACAGCCGTGGCGAATGCACGGATGCCGTGGCGGAGACACGCATGGAACGCCCTGGCACCACTTGGCCGCTTTGCCCCAAGTCCGTTCGCGCTGAGCGATCCAATGACCCGTCGGTCCTGAGCGAGCGCAGCGAGTCGAAGGAAGCGCGCTTCTGCACGCCACTCGGCATTCGACAGGCTCAGGCCGAACGGTGGGGAAATGCCGTCGCGCAAGCGTTTTCGCAGAAGCGGCCAAGTCGTACGAGGACCCCCGCGCTGCTATTGGCGCCCCTATTTCTCCTCGTTGCCGGTTGCGGCGGCGAGCCGGGGGCCTGGGCCACCGCTTCGGAGAACCTCCTCGCTGGGCTCGAGCCGACCCAGAGCCGCGGGACCGCCGCCACGGATCGCCTGACCGACGGCGTCACCGTGGGGGAGGGCGCCGTCTGGCGTTCCCGCGAGACCGCGGTGCTGCGCACGGCCGACGCCTTTGTCGAATACGACCTCGGTGAGGCCCGAAGGATCTGCTGCGCCGCCCTGCAGGGGGATAACAACGATCTCTACCACCTCGAGGTGGCCGGTGAGCCGGGCACCCCATTTGTCCCGCTGTGGGACGCGCGGCCCGCGGAGGGCGGCGGGATCCGCACGCGCCACGCCGTTGACCTCGACGGCTATGGCCGGTTGGTGCGCGTCCGGGCCAGCGGCGGCGACGGTGCATTCTCCCTGGCGGAGGTCGCCATCTATGGCGAGCCGCCCGAGGCTTGGCCGCCGGATCTCAACGCCAACCGCTCGCCAATCGACCAAGCCAAGTATTGGCTGATCCTGTTCGCCGTGGCGAGCATCGCCTTTCTGATCGTCAACCACCGGCAGGCCCCGCGCTGGGTCTGGGGTCTGGTGGCGTTGCCGGCGGTCACCGGAGTCGGCGCCGCGGCCTGGATCGCGGCGGCCTTGCCGTTACTCAGCAACGACGAGGCCTACGTGCGCGCCGTGCTCGCCACCATCGCGGCGGCGATCCTGTTGCGGGAGCTCATCGCGCCGAAGCGTTGGGTCCTCGACCATCGACTCGTCACCGGCGCCCTAGTCGTGCTGTCGATCGCCGGCGCCGCGACCTACTACCACTTCGGGGTTCCCCAGTTCCGCGACGCCACCACCAAGCAGGGCGTCTTTCTCCACCCCTGGGACATGCGCAACTATTTCCCGGTGGCCAAGTACTTCGATGAGCTGCGCTACGACGGTCTCTACGTGGCGAGCCTCGCCGCCCACCTCGACAACAACCCAGACCGGGACCTGCGTAGCATCGGGCGGGTACGCCTGCGCGACCTGACCAACAACCAGATGGTCTATGCCGGCGAGATCGAGCCGGCCATCAAGGCGGTGCGCGGGCGGTTCTCCGCCGAGCGCTGGCAGCAGTTCCTCGGCGACATGGCCTACTTCGAACGGGTGATGGGCCGGGGCGCCTACCTCGGCAGCCTTCAGGATCACGGCGGCAACGCCACGCCGGTCTGGTTGACCACCGCCCACCTCCTCTATCGTTGGGCGCCCGCCAGTGAGCTCACCCTCACCCTCACCGCCTTGATCGATCCGATCCTGCTGATTCTAATGTTCGGGGCCATCGCGCGTACCTTTGGCCTGCGCGCCATGCTGTTGACCCTCCTGGTCTTCGTCACCACCGATTTCTCGCGCTTCGGTACGAATCTCGTGGGCTCCACCATGCGCTACGATTGGATCGCGGCCCTCGGGCTGGCCGCCTGCGCCCTCGAACGCAAGCATTGGCTGTTGGGCGGGGTGCTGCTCGCCTGGGCCGGGTTGATCCGTGGCTTCCCTGCGGTGGCGGCGGTCTTTCTGGTCGTGCCGGTCCTCTATTGGCTCGTCGGTTGGTGGCGGGAGAAGCGCGCCGTCCCGGGTCTCGCCGCGATTCGCCAGCACCAGGGCCCGGCGATCCGGGTCGTGATCGGCGGCGTCGCCTGTGTCCTGTTTTGGCTCGCCGTGCCCAGCGCCATCTTCTCCTGGGAGGGCTCCTGGGGCGCCTGGTTCGACAAGATCGCCATCCACATGGACAAGCCGAACGTCAACCACGTCGGCCTGCGCACGGTGGTCGGCTACGATAGCGAGTTTACCGCCAACAAGGTCATGCGTCGCGACCTGCCCGAGCCCTGGACCGATTGGCAGACCACCCAGCTCGAGACCCTGGCCCGGCGACAGCCGCTCTTTTACCTCGGGGTGCTC
>JAUUZB010001101.1 GCA_030590185.1 Deltaproteobacteria bacterium | reverse complement strand
GGTCGCCCGGAGAAAATGGTCACCGGCTCCTTCAATTGGTCGGTCTCGGCCATGAAGACCAACTACGAAAACCTGATGCTCATGGACCGCGCCGACCCGGACAACCGCGGGGTGATGACGGGCTACCAGGATGAGTTCGTCGCCTTTTGGAACAACGATGACGTGGCCCTCACCCAGCTCGAGGCCCGGCGTCACAAGGAGGCGAGCTACGCGGCGATGTTCGCCGCCAACAACGAGCCCTACGACGCCCGCACCTACGCCGGTGAGGTCGACGATCCGATCTACAACTCGGTGGATGAGTCGCCGGCCTTTGACCTCAATAGCTTCGCCGAGAGCGACGCGGCTAAGCTCGAGTCGCTGCTCGGCAAGGGACGGGCCAAGGCGGTCCACCGGGAGCTGGCCGCCTATGGGCGCTTCGACACCTGGACCGAGTTTCTGACCCGTGTCCCCGGGGTGGAGAAGGCCTCCACCTGGGCCCTCGAGCAGCTACGGGAGAATCTCGAGTACGGCGGCGGCAAAATTTCGATCAACACCGCCACCGTCGAGGAGCTCGACCTCGCCGGCTTTTCGCGCCGCGTGGCCGAGCGGGTGATCGCCTTCCGCGACGCCCACGGCGCCTTCGAGTCCCTCGATGAGCTCGACGCGGTCAAGGGGATCGGGCCCAAGACCCTCGAGAAGATCAAGGCCGCCATGACCGCCGATGAGGTGATCGGCGTCTACTCCGGTACGGTCCCCGGCCAGCCCACCGGCCGTGGCTTCGCCGATCATCCCGACAGTATGAAAATCCCGACCCACGGCCTCGACGCGCCGAGCGACGACCTGATCGCGGCCAATCGAAAGTCCCAGGAGGAGGTTGACCGTACACTGGCGACGGTGGTCGTTGACATGTTGCGCCGCGCCGCACCTGACCAAACCTTCCGGCTGAGCATGTACGGCATGTCGAGCAACTCGCCGGAGTTCAAGGAGCTCGAGGCGGCGATCGAGCGCGGTGTGCCGGTGCGGGCGGTGATCTACGAGGCGTACAACGGCAAGGCGATCAACCGGCTCAAGGAGCTGCGTGACCAGGGCTACGACGTCGATCTGCGGGTCGTCGACTCGCGGGTCATGCACGAGAAGTTCGGCGTGGCCGGCGACGACGTCTTCAACGGCAGCTCCAACTGGTCGAACAGCTCGATCCGCAAGCACGCCGAGGATCGCTTCCTGTTCCGCAACCAACCGACCCTCGCCAGTCGATTCGTCGAGGAGTTCCAGCGCTTGTGGAGCAAGGGGGACGTGGTCTAGATATCGGCCTTGGCCGAAAACCTCATCAGCGCCGCCAATCTCTCCAAGAACTTTGGCGACCGGCAACTCGTGGACCGGATTAGCTTCGGCATCGATCGCGGTGAGAAGATCGGTCTGGTCGGGCCGAACGGCTCGGGCAAGACCACCCTGCTGCGTATCCTGATCGGTGAGGAGTCGGCCGATGAAGGTCAGGTGAACCTACGACGGGGCGTGCGGGTGGCTTGGCTCGCCCAACGGCCGAGCTTCGGCCACGCCGAGACCATCGACGGCTGCCTGCGGGCGGTCTTCGGGGAGCTCGAGGAGACCATCGCCGCCTATCACCGCGCCGTCGGCGAGATGGCCGATGAGAGCGAGGCCCTGCTCGAGCGTATCGAGTTGCTCGGTGGCTGGGATTTCGAGCACCGGATCGCGAGCGTCGCCCAACGCTTGCACCTCGGCGACACCGCCCAGCGCATTGCCGACCTCTCCGGTGGGCAGCAAAAACGTCTGGCCCTGGCGCGTCTGCTGCTCAGCGAGCCGGAGGTGGCGCTGCTCGATGAGCCGACCAACCACCTCGATCCGAAGACCGTCGATTGGCTCGAGGACTGGTTGGCCAACACCCGAGCGGCGGTGTTGCTGGTCACCCACGACCGCTACTTCCTCGACCGCGTGGTCGGGACGATGTGGGCGTTGCGACATGGCCAACTCGCCACCTACCGGGGAAATTATACCGATTATATCGCCCAGGTCGCGGTCGAGGAGGTGCACCGCGAGAAGGTGCATCACCGGCGCCTGCGTCACCTGGCCACCGAGCTCGAGTGGGCCAAGCGCGCCCCCTCGGCGCGCACCGGCAAGCAGAAGGCGCGGCTGGCCACCATCGATAAGGTGCAGGAGGAGATTCAGCAGCTGAGCGGACCCGCCGGGCGAGCTAATCTGTCCTTTTTTGAGCCACCACGACTCGGCGGCCAGATCCTGGAGCTCGACGAGGTCGGTGCCTGGTACGATCCGGAAAAGCCGTTGATCCGCGAGCTGACCCTCAAGATGCGACGCGGTCAACGCATCGGCGTGATCGGCCCGAACGGTGCCGGCAAGTCGACCCTGCTCAACCTGATCAGCGGCGAACGCGAGCCCGAGGCGGGCCGGGTGGTGTTGGGAAAGCAAACCAAGGTGGCGCTCTTCGACCAGCAGCGCCGGCTGCTCGACGATGACGCCACGGTGCGCACGGCGCTGGTGGATGATCAGGGGGACACGGTCTTTTTCAATGGCCGCAGTCAACACGTGGCGGCCTACCTCGAGCGGTTTTCCTTCCACACCGCGGACCATCACCGCCCGATCGCGAGCCTCAGCGGCGGCGAGCGCAACCGCCTGGCCCTGGCGCGGTTCCTGTTGGCCGACGCCAATCTCCTGCTGTTCGATGAGCCGACCAACGACCTCGACATC
>JAUUZB010000764.1 GCA_030590185.1 Deltaproteobacteria bacterium | reverse complement strand
GGCCGGGTAGCCGTGCTCCTGGCCGGCGAGGTCGAAGGCGACGATGGGCAGGCCGTGCTGGTGACGTATCTGCACCACCGCCCGGGCCAGCTCGAGGGAGGCGAGCCCGAAGTCCTTGCGCGGTGGCGAGAAGCGATGCATGGCGAGGAAGCGCCGGTAGTAGTCGGAGAAGCCCGCGGTGAACATGCGCAGGGCGCAGACGATCACGCCGTACTCAAACGGGGGCTCGGCGCCGCTGCGCACCTCGTCCCGGGCGTTGAAGCGGTCCTTGGCCCGCTTGAGGCCGCGGTGCACCGCCCACAGGACCTTCTCCATGTCCATGTTGGCGTTGATGTGCAGCTGGGGCGCGAAGCGGACTTCGATGTAGCGCACGCCCTCGGCCATGTTGTCCTCGGCGAGCTCGAAGGCTGAACGCTCGAGGGCCTCCTCGTCCTGGAGCACCGCGGTGGCGTACTGGAAGCCGTGCAGGTACTCCTCGAGGCTGGCGTAGCGGTCCTTGAAGACCAGCTCGCGAAGGCCTGCCTCGGTGTCGGAGGGAAGCTCGACCTTTCGTTCGCGGGCCAGCTCGATCAGCGTCGGCAGTCGGATCGAGCCGTCGAGGTGAACGTGCAGGTCGGTCTTGGGTAGTTTGCGGATGAGCTCGGGTGTGATCACGATTTTCTCTTTTGAACAATGCTATCGTACTGAGCCGGGGGCGAGATCAAGTCGCCACGGCCCTACCTTAATAATAGGTATCTGCGCTTTCCAGTGCGCCCGGATTCGTCGCATTGACCTTCCCAATTCGCTGTGCTTTGAAGGGCCGCTTGCGAGCGGGGCATATGGCGCCCCCGAGGCAGCGAGCGAGTCATGCCCTTCCAAAAGGTCATCAAGGCCGCGAAAAGACGGCCGATTTTCGTTCCCGGGGAGACGAGCCGGGAGATCGATATCGGTCGTGAGGCGATCTGCGCCATGATCCCCCACCGGGATCCCTTCCTGCTCGTCGACCGGGTCAGTGCCGTGGACCTCGAGCAGGTCGCGGTGGTCGGTCACCGGACCATCGCCTCGGATGATCCGGTTTTCAAAGGACATTTCCCTGATTACCCGGTCTACCCCGGGGTGTTGTTGGTCGAGGCCGTCGGCCAGCTCGGTCTGTGCATGCGGCATCTGTGCACCAACGACGGTCAGGTCAACCGGGAGGCCGGTCCGCCCTCCCTGCGCCTGTTGCGCATCAAGGAAGCGGTGTTCATCAACGAGGTCCGTCCCGGGGACGAGATCACCCTGCTCGCTAAGCAGATCGAGGATAACGGCTATACGCAGATTTCCGTGGGCCAAGTGCTCAAAGGAGAGAACATCTGCGTCGCGGCGATCCTCGAAGTCATCGATGTTGGATAGCGGACGTCGATTTGGAGACTAGCTAATGGCTGACAAGAAGCGCGTCGTCGTGACCGGCATGAGCATCAACGTGCCGATCGGTGATGACCTCGAAACCTACGTTAACAACCTGATGGCCGGTCGCTCTGCGATCACCCGTTGGAAGTTTACCGACGTCTCCGGCGTCTATTCAAAGGTGGGCGGCGACCTCTCCGACTACGACGTCGCGGCCAAGCTCGCTTCCTTCAAGGACCGGCTGCCGACCCCGACCTTCAAGCGGGTGCGCAAGCTGGTCAAGAAGGCCCCCTTCTCCACCAAGCTCTCGATCCTCACCTCCCTCGACGCCTGGTTCGACGCCAAGATGGATTCGGCCGACATCGATCCGGAGAAGATCGCGGTGATCATCGGCGGCCACAACCTGAACAAGTTCTACGGCCACACCAATCAGCAGATCTTCGACGACGAGCCGGACTACATCGATCCCCTCGCCGCCCTGTCGTCGCTCGACACGGACCACGCCGGCTGCGTCGGTGAGGCCTGGGGCGCCTGTGGTCCGATCTACACCGTCGGCGGCGCCTGCGCGTCGGCCAACATCGGCATGCGCCACGCCCTCGACGAGCTCCAGCACCACGACTGCGACGTGGCGATCACGGTTGGGGCGGCCCTCGAGTTCGCACCCCTCGATCTGCACGCCATGGCCATGATGGGCGCCATCACCTTCCAGTCCTTCAACGACCAGCCGGAAAAGGCGAGTCGACCTTACGACATGGCGCGGGAGGGCTTCGTGCCGTCCCACGGGACCGGCTCGCTGGTTTTTGAAACCCTCGACAGCGCCCTGGCGCGCGGCGCGACCATCCACGCCGAGGTGCTCGGCATCGAGGCGATGTCCGACGCCAACCACCTGCCGAGTCCATCGGTGGCGGGTCAGGTGCGCGCCATGCGGCGGGTGTTCCGGAACACCGGGGTCAAGCCGGAGGAGATCGACTACGTCAACGCCCATGCCACCTCCACGCCCCTCGGCGACATGACCGAGCTCGAGTCGATCAAGACCGTGTTCGGCGACCACGCCAAGAAACTCAAGATCAACGCCCCCAAGTCGATGCTCGGCCACACCTGCTGGTCGGCGCCGGCGGTGGAGACGGTCGCCGCGATTTTGCAAATGCAGCGCAACCGGCTCCACCCGTCGGTCAACATCGACAACATGGCGCCCGAAGTCGATCTGGATGTCTGCGCCAACGAGGCCAAGGATTGGGAGGTGAAGACCTTCCTCAAGAACTCCTTTGGTTTCGGCGGCATCAACTGTTGCGCCATCTATCGCGAGTGGGATCCATCATCGGTCTAACGTTCGGTTCAACGCCAGGAGCAGAGGATGATCTATTTCGTCACTGGGGGATCCCGCGGCATCGGTGAAGGGATCGTGCTCGAGGCGGCCGCCCAGGGCCACGACGTTGCCTTCACCTACCTGAGCAACGCCAAGGCCGCTGAGTCCGTGGTCGACAGGGTCCGCGAGCAGTCGCCGAAGATCAAATGCCAGGCCTATCAGCTCGACGTGGGCAACTCCGCTCAGGTGGAGGAGGTCGGCGATCAGGTGCTCGAGGACTTCGAGACGGTGCACGTGGTGGTCAACAACGCCGGCACCAGTCGCCCGAACGTCGTGCCCTTCATGACCGACGAGGAGTGGGAGGACGTGATCCGCACCAACCTCACGGGCACGTTCTACGTCTGCCGCCAGTTCATCCCGGCCCTGCTCTCCAACAAGTACGGGCGGATCATCAACATCTCCTCCTTGGTCGCCGACGGCGGCACCGGCCAGGCCAACTACGCGGCTTCCAAGGCCGGCGTGCACGGCCTCACCAAGACCATCGCCAAGGAGTACGGCAAGAAGAACATCACCGCCAACGTCCTGGCGCTCGGTTTCTTCGACACCGACATGACTCGTGAGCAGATGCCCGAGGCGATCAAGGAGTTCTGGAAGAACTTCTGTCCGCGGCCTAAGGGGCGCATGGGGCACCTCTATGAGGTTACTCGCACGGTTGCTTATCTTGCCTCCGAGGACGCTGGGTTCATCAACGGTGATGTGATTCGGCTGACCGGGGGGTTGGACTGGGCTTTCTGATTGGGCGTTGCCCGGCACGCTGCGCGCGCGGGGCCGGCCTCCCTCCGGGGTCGCGCTTCGCGCTCCGTCCTCGCTTCGCTCGGACTTCACTCGCTGCGCTCGCTCACCCTCCGGTCCGCCTTACGCATACGCCCGTACCGCTGGTTGTGAGATGACGACTCGTTGCTACG
>JAUUZB010001113.1 GCA_030590185.1 Deltaproteobacteria bacterium | reverse complement strand
TGATAGTCGGTGAACATGACCACCGGCATCTCCGGGGCGAGCTCCCGGGCGCGTTCGAGGATCTGGAGGCCGCCGAGGATTCCGGAACCGTCGGAGCGGGGAATGATCAGATCGAGGGCGATCACGCCGTTGCCGCTCAGGTCGTCGAGCAGCTCGAGCGCCTCATCCACGCTGGTGGCGGTTGAGACGCCAGAGAAGAAGCCACCGACCACGCCGCTGATCAGGCCGAGCACCTGCCGGTCATCGTCGACGATGATGAGGCGGCGCGGTGTCGACGCTTCGTCAGGCTCGGGCTCCGCCTCGGCAGGCGCTACGCTGGCGTCCTTCGGGCGAGGGACGACGCCCCCGGCGTACTCAGCCACGCTGCTCGGGGGTGGTACGATGCCCCCGGTGGGCTCCGTCGGCGCCGGGTCATCGTGGGGTGGGATCACGCCACCCGCGTAGTCGGCGATCGAGCTCGGTGGCGTGACCAGTCCGGTGGGCGGTTCGCTGGTCGGGGCTTCGGGGGCGGGCTCGGCCGGCGCTTGGTCGTCGTGGGGTGGGATCACACCGCCGGCGTAATCGGCGATCGAGCTCGGTGGGGTCACCAGCCCGGCCGGCGCCTCGTTGGCTGATGACGGTTCGGTCGGTGGCGTTTCGACAGGCGGCGTTTCAGCAGGCGCTGGCTCCTCTGAGCTAGCGTCCTCGGCGCTCGGCGGTGGTACGACGTCCGGCGAGGTGGTGGACACCTCGGTCGGCGCGGGCTCGTCGGGCGTCGGATCGTCGGGGGGATCCGGTGCGGCGGCTTCAGGTTGCTCCGCCGCGGGTGCGGTGGGCTCGATCGGGTCTCCGCCCGCCTCTGCCTCTGCCGGCGCAACCTCCGGGCTACCGACTGGCTCGGCGTCCCCGGGTTCGGCATCTGGCTGATCCTTGGCCGAGGGTTGCTGCTCGAGCTCATCGGCGAACTGCTGGGCGCCCGGTGACGGGCCAGAGGTCTTCTCAACCGTCTCGTCCCCGGACCGCGCCAGGAACTCGTCAAAGGCGTCCGGTTTGCCGGTTTCGTCCGTGATGCGGGCGCCTTCCATGGCCAGGTACTGCGGATTGATGCCCTCGGCCACCACGATGCGCATCGCATCGATGCCGAAGCCGCGCCACGGGTCCGGCGTTGCCTCGAGGACGAAGGAGAAGCCGCCCTCGTCCCAGGCGAGCATCTCGAAGATGTCCGCCTTGAGCAGTCCGCTCATCGCTTCGCTGACGACTTCGCTGGTGAGGCCAAATTGCTCGAGCAGATCGAGGCCTTGCACGCCCTCCCGTTGAGCCTTGAGCATCTCCTGGTACTGGGTCGGGGCGAGCGCCTCTGCCGCCATTAATCCTTCGCCGACCGATTGGCTGGCGCCGGTGCGGAAGGAGGCGATGACCAGGCCGCGCGTGAAGACGATCTCACCGGAGTCCACGGCGGTGGTGAGTTGCAGGGTGCCGGACCGACGGCTCAGGGAGACGATCTGAAAGATGTCTCCAAGGCCGAGATCGGCGAGGTTTCCAACGAGGCTCAGGCTGGTCTCCGCAGGCTTCGGGCTCGGGTTTTTCGAGCCAATCCGGCCCCCAGCCTACAACACGCCGGGGTTCACCGCGAGTGGCTTGGCCGCCCCTCCGTCCCGGGCCACCAACACGCTCTCGACCAGCGGTGAGCGCCCCTCCCGCTCGCTGCCGAGGGCGCGCAGGAAGGCCCGCTCGGAGTCGTCCTCCTCGAGGGTGTGTGGCGTCACGAAGGTTACCCGCTCGACCTTGGCATCCTCGAGCACGTCAAAGGCGCCACGGCAGGCCGTGCGCAGGTGATCGTCGCTGCGTGCGCTGGCCGGGCCGAGGCCGAACAGGAACAGGCGACGCTTCCCGAGTCGGCCGCCGACTGGCATCAGGACCACCTCGCCGAGATCGCCGGCGAACTGCTTCTCTTCGATGGCATGGGACAGGGCGCCGCACAGGCGCCAATCGACGAAGCCGGCCGCGCCGCGCAGGGGGCGCACGTCCGACCAGCAGAACACCGCCAGGCTGTCGCCACGGAACTCGTCCACGGCCGGTTGGTCACCAGGGGTGACCGGCAGCCCAGCTGACCCGGAGTCGGGATCGCGTTGCGACCCGGTCCCCACTCAGTCGCCCTGCTCGTGATCGCCGTCCTGCTCGCGATCGCCGTCCTGCTCGCGATCGCCGTCCTGCTTGCGATCGCCGTCCTGCTCGCGATCGCCGTCCTGCTTGGCGATCCGATCCAACACGCCGTTGACGAAGGGTACGGAATCCGTGCCGCTGAAGCGCTTGGCGATCTCCAATGCCTCGTTGATGCTCGCCGCCGCCGGGATGTCGGGGCAGGATTCGAGTTCGAAGGCCGCTACCCGGATCAAGTTGCGGTCCACCTTGCTCATCCGGGAGAGCTTCCAGTTCTTCGAGGCTGCGTCGATGCTGGCATCGATCTCCGTGAGATCACGGATCACTCCCCGCACCAGGCGCTCCGCAAAGTCGCGGTCCACCGGCGGTGACTTTTCATCGCTGAAGCTCGCCCAGAAGGCGCCGATGGTTTGGTCTAGCCAGGCATCGGAACGCTCTTCCCGGCCGGGCGCCAACTCTTCGTTGACGTCCAGCTGGTAGAGCAACTGCAGAGCACACTCGCGGCTACGGCGACGCATGGGGT
>JAUUZB010000257.1 GCA_030590185.1 Deltaproteobacteria bacterium | reverse complement strand
TGGTCAGCGTCGACAACGAGGGCCGTTTCTCGGCGGTGGTGGATCTGAGCGAGGGCAAGAACCAGGTCACGGTCGAGGCGGTGGACGTCACGGGCCGCGCCAAGGCTCAACGATCGCCCGAGATCACGGTCGACACCCACGCCCCCTCCCATACGGTCGAGACCGACCCGGGGATGTGGGACGGCAAGTCCGACGAGCGCTGACTCCGGCGCCGGCGCGATATCTTCAAACGATTGCCTACATGATCTGACAAGGGATCAGAAAAGATCCGATCGGACCCGATCCCCCCACATGTATATGATTTTACTGGGTTTTTCCTTGAACGGGAGGCCCCCTCGGCGCAGAATCAAGGTGTACTTCCGACGGGGTGCAAGAGATGAATCAGATGTCGTTCTATCATGTGGCAGTGGGTATGGGTGTGGCACTAGCCGTGCTCCTTATGGTTCCGGCGGGTGCGTCCGCGGAGACATTGGAGAGTGTGGAGGCGCAGGTGACGTCGTCGGATGCGTACGACAGCACGCCTACGCTTGGGGCGGATGCCACGGGCGAGATGGTGGTCTTCACTTCGCGGCCCGCGTTGCCGGAGGGCGGTTATGGTTGGGGAGAGATCCTCTGCCAGCGGCTGAATGAGGACGGCACTACTTCCGGTTTGGTGGTCACGGTCAGCGACGGCACCACCGACGACAAACTCAACGACGTTAGCGGCTCCCTGGTCGTCTACACTGCCTTTGAGTCCAAGGACTCCCAGCTCGGCCGCGTCATGGTTTACGACCTCGCGGCTGGCACCCATACCGCCATCATCGACCAAGCGGATACGGTCTTTGAGGCGCGCATCGCTGGCAACGCGGTGGTTTGGACCCAGGGTCAAGCCGGTGCGCTCAAGGTCATGTATTACGACCTCGGCTGGGCCTCGGGGCTGCCTGTCGTCATTGGTGGCCCGACACCTCCGGCCTCCAACGTAGACATCGGCGACCGCTACGTGGTCTGGGAAGAGGACGTCGACTACCAAGGCGACATCGTTGCCTATGATCTCTTCACTGGCCTTCTGATCGCTGTCAGCAGCGTCGCCGATCTCGACGAACGCCAACCGGCGACCGCCGCCGATATCGTAGTCTGGGAATCGACCGCGATGGACGGCACGATGACCATCGAGCTCGCTGACCTGAGTCAGACCCCACCGGTCCGCACCACTGTGGCCAGCGGCAGTGCCGCCGCCTACGCGCCGAGCATCGACGGGGACCTGGTCGCCTATGAATCCGATCCCGACGGCGATCTCGACATCTTCCTCTACCGCATCTCGGACGCCGAGACCTTCCAGGTCACCACTGATCCGGCCCACCAGTGGCTGAATAACCTGCACGGCGACAAGGTCGCCTACGTCGACAGCCGTAGCGGCTCCCTCGATGTCTACGTTTCTACGTTCGCGTTCGTGTCGGATGATCCCTGCGCTGACCTCGGGGGCGACACGGATGGGGACGGCCTGTGTGACGACGATGACCCCTGCCCCTTGACCGCCGAGAATGACGCGGATGGCGACGGGATCTGCGGCGACGACGACAACTGCCCGACGGTGAGCAACTCGGCTCAGCTCGACGGTGACACTGACGGCCTCGGTGATGCCTGCGATGCTTGCCCGAACGACGCCACCAACGACGGTGACGGCGATGGCGTCTGCACCGACGTCGACAACTGCCCGAGGCTGGCGAATACGGATCAGAGCGACCAGGACGGCGACGGTGCCGGAGATTTGTGCGACGTTTGCCCCAAGGATGCAGACGACGATGCTGACAAGGACGGGCTCTGCGCCGACGAGGACCCGTGCCCGGGCGACGCCACCAACACCTGCGGCGTCTATTGCGTGAACCCGATCGTCATCGACTTCGAGTTCGATGCTTCCGGCGCGGCGATTCTGGCCGGGGCCGTGATCGACGACCAATACGCATTGGCCGGCGTGACCATCTCGGCGGCCAACGCCAACGTCTCCCACCCGGACGCGGCGATCTGCTTTGACAGCGCCAACCCGACCGGCGGGGACACGGACCTGCGTACCCCGGGCTCGGGTGCCGGCAATGACACGGCCCTCGGCAACATCCTCATCATCGCTGAGCGGCTGACCGACGCCGACGGCGATGGTCTGGTGGACAACCCGGACGATGAGGCCCAGGGCGGCAGTCTGACCTTCAGCTTCGCCGTGCCGGTGGTGCTCTCCTCGCTCACCGTGATCGATATCGAAGAGACCGGGGCAATGCTCCTGACCACGAGCGACGGCGGGACCGCAGAGCTCAGCATCCCGGCGAGCACGGACAACTCGGTGCAGACGTTAGCCCTGGACGGCGTGCTAGCGACGAGTCTCGACGTGGTGTTGCCGGGATCCGGGGCGGTGGACAGGTTGGCCTTCTGCCTGACTGAGGATCTTCCGCCTCCAGGCGATGATGACGATGACGATGACGATGATGGTGGCGACGACGACGGTCACGACGACTGCGGCGGCTGCGACGGCCACCCCAACGGCCATGGTAACGGTCACGGCTATGGCCACTGCCAACACGGCAACGGTCATGGCTACGGCCACAACCACCGCCACCGCCACAACCAGGGCCACGGCGGCCACTGAGACTGTTCACACGCCTGACGACGTCCGTTGGGCGGGGTTGCCGCTGAGGTCAGGGTAGCGATATCCTCCACCCAGACGTTTCCTCATTCGTTGGGTTGGGCTCATTGCTGGGAACCTCAGCGTGTCGCTAGGTGTTGCTGTCACCTGTCTGGTCGCCGTGGCGGCTTCGGCTGCGCCGTTGGCGAGCGTACGGCCGGGGTCGCGGGTTGAGGTCACAGCGGAGCCCCGCCACGTGGTTCTAGGGGGCGCAGCGCCGGAGACGGTCCAGCTCTTCATCAACGTCCTGGGACCAGACGGGCAACCCTCGCCGGCGGCACAGCCCCTGGTGCGCAGCACCGCGGGCAAGGTGGCTGACCTACGCCGGGTCGGGGTGGGGCGCTTCCGGGCCCTGTTGGCGCCGCCTCGGGATCGGTTCCCCCAGCTAGCGGTGGTCAACGTGGCGGATGTGGCGCCAGTCGTCCGGGGTCAGCCGCCGGTGGTGAGCGCCATCGGGATCGCCTATTCGGCTCGGATCGATCTCCGGGGGCGGGCGGAGCGGGGATCCTCCATGCGCGTCGAGGTCGCGGGGAAGCGCTACGGCCCCGCGCGGGTTGGGCGCGACGGCCGGTTCGTGGTGCCCATCGTGGTGCCGCCTGGGGTCGGTTGGGCCAACGGCGTGGCCACCGACAGCCTCGGCAACACCTCCCGCTCTAGGATCAACCTCTTTTTGCCGGCGGTGCGGCAGCTGCACGCTTTCGTCTATCCAGAGGTCCTGATCGCTGACGGCACGGATCAGGGTTGGTTGTTCGTTACCACCGTGGATACCAAGGGCGCGCCCATCAATGCGCCGGTCCAGATCGACCCGGGCCGGGGCGAGATCGGCGAGCCGGTGTCGCAGGAGGTTGGCCTGATGCGTTGGCCCTACCGGGCGCCGGCGCAGCTCGGGGACGGCCGGGACCAGGTGGCCCTCCACCTTCATAAAGGGCGTCGCAACGCCGTTGAGGTGAAGGTTGCCTTGGAGCTGATGGCCGGGGCGCCGAGCTCGGTCGAGGTGACGACCGCTCCGCGGTTTGCGGCTGCCGACGGGGAGACCCCGGTGGAGATCAGGGTTGTCCTGCGCGACGCCAAGGGCAACCCGGCGGGCGGTCATCAGATTCTGGCCAAGCTGGAGGATGAGACCCTAGTGGGGGTCAACGTTGGGCCCGGCGTCTACCGGGTGGAGCTGCCGCCCCGCAGGACGATTGGAACGGCGGAGGTAACGATCGCAACGGTGCCGAGGACCCATCGCTGTCCCCGCCCCTGGGCTGGGCGCGCCCCGGATGGCACCCATCGCGTGCGGGACGTGCGCGGCATCGCCTGTCAGCTGCCCTTTGCGGTGCTGGATGCCACTGGCAAGATTCCGTTTAGGGGAGTGACGACGGAGATGGGTGTCTTGAGTCTGCCGCCCGAGTACCCACCGGGTGAGACTCGGCTGATCGTCGAGGGGGTAGCCGGCGGGTCACCGGACATTCTCTGGGTTGGGGGGGACCAGGTGAGCGAGCCGGTGAAGACCGATTTTCAAACCACGGTCGCGACCTGGCGGTTGGCCACCGCGGTCACCCTTGCCCTGGCGCCCGCGGAGAAGATCGCGGGAGGCTTAGCGCTCGCGGTCACGGTCGATGGGATTCCGGCGGCTCAGCTGCGCGGCCGCTTGGTGGCCAAGGCGAGTCGGGGTGCGGTGACGATAGAGATCGGAGCGGAGGGAGATGTCAGCGTGCGAGTGACCGGGCTCGAGACGGTGGCGGATGCAACGGCCGGATCCACCACAGGGGTGGACGTGGTGGTGCGGGACAATGAAACAGGGGTGTCGACGTGGCTGCACGTGGACTAGGGCTGCTGCTGGTCGTGGGCGTCCTGGTGTTGCCCGGGCGGGCTGGGGCCCAAAACCAATCCACCGCTCCGCAGGAACCGACCGACGTCTTCCCGGGCCTCGTTTACGAGCTCACGGCGCACCTCGACGTCGATGAGTGGGGACCATTTTTCCCGAGCTACAACGAGTTCCACCTGACACTGCCGGCGCACTATCTGCTGCTCGACGTCACGGCCACCAATACGACCGGCTCCGGCGTGGTCGACCGTTCGATGCTGCTGGCCGACGGCCTCAGCAACTGCGCTTTCGACGACGTGTACGGCGTCTACACCTGCGGCGGAGGCTTCGAGCCCACCGGCGAGCTCGATATCTACACGGTCTTCATCGAGCCGGGCGTCAGCAGCGATGAGCAGCTCATCAAGGTGGTCACCGATGGCGAGGTTAATCTTTGGGGTCACGATATCCGCTTTGTGGTGCGGATCGGCGACTACGAGTGCCCGGCTGGGATGAGGTCGACGTTTATTGACACAGACCCAACCGGTGGTGCCGATTCCGCGGTCGTCTACCCTGAGAATTGCTCCGGGACCACGATCCACGACATCGTCGGCCTCAACCCGAATCCGGCCCTGGACCCTGCCTACAACCGTGCTGCGGCGGAGCCCACCGACTCCTGGGAGTGGATCCCGATCGCGCCGACCCTGCCGCCCGGGTTGGCCGACCCGTTCGACGCGACGGTGGAGGTCAACTGCGCGACACCGTCGCAATGTTGCGTGGGTGCCGCCGAGTGCGGGAATTCCGCCAGCCTGATCGAGATCGTCGGCACGACCCATGCGCCCGCCGGGGTGACGATTCGGATCCTCAACAGGTTGCCGGATCTAGTTGACGGCAACGCCGACGTTACGTTGAATGCCGAGCTCGAGGGCGAGATCTTCCCCCACGTCATTTCGATCCGCGAAGCGCAAGCCACCCAAATCACCATCGACGGCCCGGACGAGGCAGTGAGCCTCGGCATGGGCTTCGACGGAGCCTTCGCGATCAGCCAAGCGCTCAACGCCGACGGCGGGTTCGAACCGAGCTTGGGCGATTGGTACGTGGCCTACAGCGAGCGTTTCGCGACCGATGTGCTCCCGGCCGGGTGGCCGGCCGCCAGCGCCTGGTGGAGTGGCACCGCGGCCGAGGACCGCGAGAGCTTCATGGTGACCATTGCCGCCGCCGACACCTCCTTCGGCGACGGCACCCTGGAGTCGCTGCTCTGGGACCTGCCAGCGGGCGAAGCGTTGGAGCTGGTGGTCTGGGCCGTGGCCCGGGACGCCGCCGCTGGCGCCACGCCTGCACCAACCGATACCTTTGCCCACCTCTTGACCATCGAGCCCGGCGTCGAGACCGATCGTGCCTCGTGCTACCCGCGGGCCAGCAGCCCGACCGTCGGGATCGGGGGTGAGGTGGCGCTCGAGTTGGTGGCCCGGCAACCGAACGGCACCGTCGACGTCCTCGACACCTTCGCCAGGCCGCCCGAATGGAGCGTCGACCTCGGCGCCGGGCAGGTAGAGGACGGCACCACGCCGAACAGCTGGACCTTCCGCGCGGCTAGGGTGCCCGGGCCGGTGCGCCTGAGCGTCGATTTTGATGCCTCTGACATCTGCGCGATCTCCGATCACACCCTGGAGCTGACGGTGGTCCAGGATCTGCTCGTGACCCTGAAATTCGACCGCAAGACCGCCCAACCCGGGGGGATGGCGACCCTGGAGGCTACCATCAGCAAGAACGGGGGAGGGCCGTTGTCCGATCTCATCTTCCAGATCACCCACGACCCGCAGATCAAGGCGATCCAAACGCTGCCGTCGACCAGCGGCGTCACCCTGCGCACGCTGGAGCCGGCGACCCAGGGCCTGAGCTTTGCCGGTGATGTCTTGACCGACGGCAGCCACGACCTGCGCCTGCCGTTTTATGCCAAGCCGTCCGCCGCCTGCCGCCGGGTCG
>JAUUZB010000213.1 GCA_030590185.1 Deltaproteobacteria bacterium | reverse complement strand
TCGGGTGTGACCCGGGGGATGACATGAGCAGCTCCGCATCCATCTTCGCACACTCGGGGCCGTGGGCAAGCACTGGTGATCAGGCGGACGGGATCTGATAGCAAGGCGCTGAACAGGAGGACCACCCATGCAGCTCACCGATCAACACGAGATGATCCGCACCACGATCCGCAAGTTCGTGGAGAACGAGCTCAACCCCAACATCGAGCAATGGGAACGGGAGGGCCGCTTTCCCATCCATGAGGTCTTCAAGCAGCTCGGCGACCTCGGGATGCTCGGCTTGACCAAGCCGGAGAAGTACGGCGGCGGCGACCTCGATCTGTCCTACTCGGTGGTCATGGCCGAGGCGCTCGGTTGGTGCGACGTCGGCGGCGTGCCCCTCGCCATTGGGGTCCAGACCGACATGGCCACCCCCGCCCTAGCGCGCTTCGGCTCCGACGAGCTACGCGACGAGTTTTTGGCGCCCTCCATCGCCGGTGATCTGGGTGGTTGCATCGGGGTCAGTGAAACCGGCTCCGGGTCCGACGTGGCGAGCATCAAGACCACGGCGGTGAAGGACGGCGACGACTACGTCATCAACGGCAGCAAGATGTGGATCACCAACGGCGTCCAGGGTGATTGGATGTGCACCCTGGTCAACACCGGTGAGGGCAAGCCACACAAAAACAAGTCGTTGGTCATCATCCCGCTCGATGCCAAGGGCGTCGACCGCACCCGCAAGCTCGACAAGCTCGGTATGCGCAGCTCTGACACGGCTGAGATTTATCTCGACGACGTGCGGGTTCCGCAGCGTTACCGTATCGGCGACGAGGGGCACGGGTTCTTCCTCCAGATGTTTCAGTTCCAGGAGGAACGGCTTTGGGCGGCGGCTAAAGCGGCGGCGTCTTATGAAAAGTGTGTGCAGCTCACGATTGAGTATACTCGCGAGCGTAAGGCCTGTGGGCCGTCGATCCGCGACACCCAGTACGTTCATTATCGCCTCGCGGAGCTCGCTACTGAGCTCGAGGCTCTGCGGGCGTTGGTGTATCGCGCTACGGAGCTGCACTGTCGTGGGGAGGTGGTTACTCGGTTGGCGAGCATGGCGAAGCTCAAGGCTGGGCGGCTGGGGCGGGAGCTCACGGATTGGTGTCTGCAGTTTCATGGGGCGATGGGGTACATGTGGGAGACCAAGATCACGCGGGCGTATCGGGATGCGCGGCTGGCGTCGATTGGGGGCGGGGCGGATGAGGTGATGTTGTCGATCATCTGTAAGCTCGATGGGACGTTGCCTCGGAAGCCTGTTTAGGCTGGATATATGGCGTATATTGCTGCGGTACGGCCTTCACGAAACGAGCCACGGTGGTGTGGCTAGCTCAAATCCTTTGAGGTGTGCGTTGCGATTATCGATTTGGATGCGACTGTCGGTGCTCGTGACGCTTGCGTTGGCAATGGCCGGCTGCCCGAACGCAGCCGACACCCACCAGCCCGGGGACACGGACCCATCCGGGGACACGGATCAGGCCGGGGACACGGACCAGCCCGGGGACACGGCTTCCCCCTACACGGGTCCGGATGTGGTCGCGGACCGCGATCTCGTCTACCCCCTGCCCAGCGGCGGGAATGCGGCCTCCTCGACCCTCGACGTCTACTACCGTCCCGACGGGGGGCCTAAGCGTTTGGTGCTGCTGGTACACGGTGGGAGCTGGGTCTCAGGAGACAAGGAGAACTTCGACATCGCCGCACCGGACCTGATTCCGTGGTGGGTAGAGCGCGACTATGTGGTGGTGGCGGTGAACTTCCGCTTGGCCAGTCCTCCCGGCGGTCCGCTGGAGGTTGGGCCGATGGACCAGGCCATGGACATCGCGAATGCCCTGCGTTGGATCGAGGATCACGCGGCTGACTACGGCATCACCGAGGCGGGGGCTGTGCTCCTGGGCTTCTCCTCCGGAGCGCACCTGGTTGCCTTGCTGGGCGCCGATGGGCAGTACCTGGAAACTGCGGGTCTCGGCGAGGAGTATGTCGCAGCGACCATCTCCTTGGACGTGCACGCCTACGACGTTCCCTACGCCCTGGGTTTGATGCCAGGCAGCGTGGTCGAGGCGAACATTCCCTTGATTGAACACTTGTTCGGAGACACGGAGGCGGAACAGCTCGAGGCGTCGCCGATAGGCTATGTCGACGGTTTCGTGGCCGATGCTCTGCTGATTACAGCGGAGCCCTCCCCACAAGAGGTGGGGTCGCACGGGTACATCGCGAGCTCCGTGACGGAGCGCTATGCTGCCGCGCTGCAATTGGCGGGACAGATGGCCGTGACACATCACTGGAACGATGAGACCCACAGCGCCTTGGTGCTGGACTTCGGGGCGGAAGGGGACGCACCGACGGTAGCCGTCGAAGCCTTCCTGGGCGAGGTTTTCTGAACCCTCGAGACTAACTCGGGCCAGGCCTTGGTGCCTCCCTCAGGGCTTCAACATCCAATACCGATGTATCGTTGCTCCGGTCGCCGGCGGGAGAGCCACCCGAGGAGGAACGCCATGCCGATGGAGACCGTCAACCACAAGGGGACCGACCGTCGGGGCTTTCAGCCGGAAGCTCGGCCAGAGCGAGCGACGCGCGGCACCGCAGCGAAGGGAGGGGTACGGCGGAGGCGAAGCACCCACAGCCGATCGGAGCGCCCACACCCCAAGAGCCGAAGCGGTACCCCTTCATTCGCGAGGAGCGCAAGCAGGAGCGAGCGGCTCCCAAGCACGGCCTCCTAGCCCGCTTCGATCACCACACGAGAGCGTATCTCGGGAAACGAGCTAGTTCACGTTCAGCACGAAATCGCCTGCACCTCCGTAACCGTCCACCACCACGATCACCGTCTGACCCGCACTCAGGTTGAGCGTTATCGAGGATTGGGTCCCGGCCCCTGAGTCGTCGTCGCAGGCGATCTCCGCTCCGGAACAGGTGCCGTCGAGGACATATAGAACCGTGTCGTAGATCGAGCCATCCGTGTCGAAGGTGTAGGTACCGTTCGACGGTGCGGTCCAGGAAAAGGCCAGATCTTCGGCGCCAGCGCTTCCGGAGGAGCAACTGCCGGTGAGGTCGGCACCGGCGCCTACGGTGCTGCCGGTTTGTACGGGCGAGCCGGTGGCGGATCCGAGATCTGTGTCAGGGCAGGAGACACAGGCGGGATCGCCGGCGCAATCGGAATCGGCGCAGTCGGTGTCGCCGTCGGCGTCGTTATCGACGCTGTCGGCGCAAAGTCCAGCCTCGGTAGCATTGATGTTGAGGACGTAGGCCCCGGCGCCGCTGTAGCCGTCGACCACCACCACCACGGTTTGGCCCGCGGTCAACGCCAGAGAGAGCAACGACTGGGTCCCGGCCCCGGAATCGTCGTCGCAAGCGATCTCCGACCCGGAACAGGTGCCGTCGAGGAGGTACAGGACCGTGTCAAAAGCCGAGCCGTCGGTGTCGAACACGAAGGTTCCGTCCCACGGCGCGGTCCAGGCAAAGGCGCGATCCTCGGCGCCGACACCTGACGATCCACTGCTGCAGCTCCCGCCGAGGTCAGCGCCGGCGCCGACCGTGGTGCCACTCTGGACGGGCGAGCCCAGGGTCGAGCCGAGATCGGTCCCCGGGCAAACGAAGCAAGCAATGTCAGCGGCGCAATCGGAGTCGGCACAGTCCGTGTCACCGTCGCCATCGTTGTCGGCGCCGTCCGCGCAGCGCCCGGTCTCGGAGCAGGCGAAATCGGTGGCGCAATCCGGGTCGTCGCAATCGGTGTTGCCGTCGCCGTCGTCGTCGATCCCATCGGTGCACCGCCCCGTCTCGGTACAGGCGTAGTCAGTGGCGCAATCCGGGTCATCGCAATCAGTGTCGCCGTCGCCGTCATTGTCGCTGCCATCACTGCACAGCCCAGCCTCGTTGGATGGCGGGTCGCCGCTGGTGGTGCAGCTACCGGTGGTCGACGGGGTCATGCCCAGGCCGAGGTCGGTCACGGTGACCGTCGTGCCGCCGCCGGTGACTTCAATGGCAGCGACCTCCCAGATCTCTTGGCAGCTGAGCGTCGCGGTCTTCTCAAACGCCAGCGAGCCGCTGACATAGATGCGAACCCGCGCGTTGACAGGGCCCGAGATGCCCTTGTCGGCATAATAGTGGACGCCGACCAGAAACGGCGCCGCGGTATCAAACAGAACGTCATGATTGATGTTCTCGGGGCCGTGGCCGTCGATGTTGTCGACGTCGAGGATCGGATCGTTGGTTGCGTCGCCGTCCGGGAGACCGGTGCCGGCGTCTCCCCAATCAGGGTTCTTGCGCAGGTAATGGCAATCGGGGCCGTCGGGGCTGGTGGCGGTGTCGAAAAAGGCGCCGTTATCGGCCAGGTAGTGCAGGTCGACATCGCTGTCATCCGAGAACCAGACCAGCTCGATGTGCAAGCCGGTGGCCGGCGCCGGCTCTACGTTGAGGGTCATGCAGTCCTCGAAGGCCGAGGCGCAACCGTTGGTGTCGCTGACGCTCAGACAGATCACGAAGTCACCGGAGACGTCGCCTAGGATAGTCGGGATGACGATGGTCGGGTCGCTGAGGGTCGCGCTGCTGCCGACGGGTTGGCTGGTGATCCGCCAGGAGTAGGTCAGGGGATCGCCGTTCGGGTCGGTCGAGCCGCTGCCGTCGAGTTGCACCGTGGTGTTTGGGACGATGCCGGTTTGATCGGGGCCGGCGTCGGCCGTTGGCGAACCGCTGTCGCAGGGATTGCAGGTGCCGTTGTCCACCGCGACGCAGCTACCGCCGCTACAGATGCCGTCGAGGCAGGGATCGCCAGCGGTCGCCGGCGAGCAATCTTGGTCGGCGCCGTCCGCGGTGGCGCCGTTGCAGTCATCGTCGAAGCCGTTGCACAAATCGGGGCTGTCGCTGCCGTCACCGCAGACGATGGCGCCGGCCGTACAGATCGTCGAGTCGTCGCTGCACAGATCACTGTCGGAACCGTCGCAACCAACGCCGACGCCGGCATCCCCGGCGCCGTCAGCGGTGGCCGGATCGCAGTCGTTGTCCGTCCCGTCGCACAGCTCGACGTTGCCGCCGGTCAGATCGTCGCAAAACAGAGCGAGGCCATCGCAGGCGATGACACCCTCCGCGCAGAGATCACTGTCGGCGCCGTCGCAGGTGTCGTCGAAGGTCGGCTCAGCCGAGCCGTCGACAGTGGCCGGATCGCAATCGTTGTCCACCCCGTCGCACAGCTCGAGCCCGTCGCCGCTGGTATCGGTGCAAAAGAGCGCTGTACCGTTGCAGGCGATGGAGCCCTCGTCACAGAGATCAGCGTCCAGCCCGTCGCAGATGTCGCCAAAGGTCGCCTCGTGGGCGCCGTCCGCCGTCGCCGGGTCGCAGTCGTTGTCCACCCCGTCGCACAACTCCAGGTCGTTGCCGGTGTTGTCACCGCAATAGAGCGCCGTGCCGTCGCAGGCGATGGTGCCCTCGGCGCAGAGGTCGCTGTCGGCGCCGTCGCAGGCGTTGCCAAAGGTCGCCATGTGGAAGCCGTCCGTGGTCGCTGGGTCGCAATCGTTATCCACGCCATCGCAAAGGTCCAGGTTGTCGCCGCTGGTGTCGGTACAATAGAGAGCCGAGCCGGCGCAGGCGATCACGCCTTCAGCACAGAGATCGCTGTCGGCGCCGTCACAGGCGTCGCCAAAGCCCGCCTCCTGGGCGCCGTCGGCCGTGAGGGGATCGCAGTCGTTGTCCAGATCGTCGCACAGCTCCACCGCGCCGGCGTGGACCGCAGGCTCTGTATCATCGCAGTCGCCGTCGCACGCGCGCACGCCGTCGTCATCCCCGTCGAGCTCGCTCGGATCGACAGCACCGTCGCAGTCATCGTCGACGCCGTTGCACGCCTCGGCGATCGGCCCCAAACCTCCCACACACTCCGCGGCCCAGTCGCCGCCAACGCAACTCTGGACACCGTACTCGCAGCGGCCGACCTTGCTCCCGCACGGCCGGATTTCCCCGGTCACGCAGCTGTCGGCAATGTCGGGATCGGGCTCCGGGCTGTCTGCGATCTCCACGCACTGACTGGAGCTGGTTGCGCAGGCGAACCCAGCGGGACACTCGGCATCCGCGACACAACCGGCATCAGTGCCAGCCTCGCCCGCGGCCCCGACGCACCAGCCGTCCACGCAACCCGAGCCAAAACTGCAGTCCCGGTCAACCGTGCAGCCAACCTCAGGAGAGCTCTCTGGGAGGGGTTGCTCGGTTTTGGTGTGGATCTCGTCGCCACACCCCTGCGCCAGGAGGAGGTAGAGCAACGCAACCAACAACGAATGATGGATCTTGATAATGTCTTGGACCCCCGGCTGGCGTCAGCGCGACGGCTGAGGCCGAGGACCTTCTGAACCCAGGCCATCGAGTTGTCAATAGTAATAAACTCAACAAGTCAGCCCGGCTCGACGGGGGGTGTACTGAACGGTTGGTCAGTGAGGCGTATCCTTAATAGTGTTGTCTCTCACGTATGATGGGCGTTCTTCTTGGGGCGCCTACGGAGCCGCCTGGCGGCGTAGGACGTCAACATGCAACACCGATGTGCCGTCTCTCCGGTTGCCAGCGGGCGAGACACCCGAGGAGGACGCCATGCCGATGGAGACCGTCAATCACAAGGGCACCGATATCTTCGTGCTTGATTCACGCGATTGTGCGGACCCGGAGGAGCTAACCGCACTCTTTGCCGACGCGGTGGCGCACCTCGAGACCAAGGCGCCGAACTCGGTCGCCATGCTCACCCTGACCAAGGGCAAGATTCGCATGACGGGAGCGGTACGGAAGATGTCGAACGACTTCTCAAACCGTACCAATGGCTACACCCGCCAC
>JAUUZB010000143.1 GCA_030590185.1 Deltaproteobacteria bacterium | reverse complement strand
CCGACGAGCTCATGGGCGGCGGCGGCGCCTTGGCTTCAGGTGCGCTCGGCGGGGAGTCGGCCGACTACGACATGGACATGGACGAGGAGGAGGAGTGGGATGAGGCGCTCGAGTGTTCCATCGAGGAGCCGGAGCCGGAGATGCTCGACGATTTCGCGGAGGACCTCGACGACCTTCGCGCCCGCAAGGAAGCGGTCCGGCCCTTTTTCCGCAAGCAAGACAAGACCCAGGAATGGGCCGAGAGCAACTACTACCGCCTCACCATCGACGGGCAGGACCCAGATCTCATCGCCCCCAACGCCTTCTGGCGCGACTTCGCCGAGCACGAGGGCCCGGGCCCGTTCCTCTCCCCCGAGTTCGGACGCGCCACCGGCAACCTCACCGAGATGCTTCTCGCCCTCGCGGTGCTCGATCTGCCCTTCTCCGCGCCAACCCCCGAGGTCACCTACGCAGGCTCGACCATGACCCTGCGGACCCGGGCGCCGATGATCGCCTTCCACAAGGCGATCAAGCCCACCGGCGAGGCGAGCGGTGATACCCCGATCCTGGTCAGCCAAAACTACCTCCGGGCCGATGACCGCGAAACCTGGGAGGACGGCGAGCAGCTCGACAAATACGTCACCGGCGAGCTGCTCACCCATGTGGTGTACGTCTGCCAGGTGGTGCTCACCAACCCGACCTCGGCACCGCAAAAAGTCGAGCTGCTCCTTCAGATCCCGGCGGGGTCGATCCCGGTCGCCAACGGGTTTGTTACCCGAGGGCAATCCCTGCTGCTCGATCCCCACGACACCGAGTCGATCGAGCTCGCCTTCTACTTTCCCACCCCGGGGGAGTACGGACACTTCCCGGTCCATGTGGCGCTAAAAGAAACATTGATCGCCTGCCCCGCACCGACCCCGCTGACCGTGGTCCGGCGCCCGAGCCAGGTCGACACGGAGTCCTGGGCGTATGTCTCCCAGCAGGGGGAGGCGGAGCAGGTGTGGAGCTACCTGCGCGAGAAGAACCTCGAGCCGATCGAGCTCGAGGCGATCGCCTGGCGCATGCGCGACCGCGCCTTCTTCGACCAAACCCTCACCTTGCTCGAGGGACGCCATCTCTACGACGACGAGCTCTGGGCCTATAGCCTGATGCACGGCGCGCCGGGACACCTGCGCACCTACCTGCAACAAAACGACGATTTCCTCGCCGCCTGCGGGCCGTGGCTCGACGCGGAGTTGCTGCGCATCGAGCCCTTCGAGCGGCGCGCCTACGAGCACCTGGAGTACGCGCCGTTGATCAACGCCCGGGCCCACAAGGTAGGCAAGACGCGCAAGATCCTCAACAGTCGCTTCGCCGAGCACTATGAGCGCTTGATCGACACCCTCTGCCACCAACCGACCCTGGCGCCCGACGACTGGCTCGGGGTCGCCTACTACTCGATCCTCCAGGATCGCATCGACGAAGGCCGCGCTGCCTTGGCGCGGGTCGATGGCGAGCAAACCACCGCCACCATGCAGCGGGACTACCTGCGCGCCTACCTGGCATTCTGCGCAGGCGAGCCGGGACCGGCCAGGGAGATCGCCGCGCCCTATGCAGATTATCCCGTCAACCGCTGGCGCAACCTGTTCGCCAACGTCCTCGCCCAAATCGACGAGATCGAAGGCGCTGCGCCCGAGCTGGTCGACGAGGAGGACCTCACCCAGCGTCAGACCGAGCTCGCCGCCAGCGAGCCGGCCCTCGACTTCGAGGTCGGCCAGCGATCGCTCACCATCACCTACCAGAATCTCGAACGCTGTCAGGTGAGCTACTACGGCATGGACATCGAGCTGCTCTTCTCTCGCCAGCCTTTTGTCCAGCAACAGTCGGACCAATTCTCCTTCATCAAACCGAACCGCTCCGACACCATCTCCCTGCCCGCCGGCCAGACCGAGCTCGAGATCGAGCTACCGGAGGCCTTCCACAGCGCCAACGTGATCGTTGAGGTCAGCGCCGCCGGTCTACGCCGGTCGCTGCCCTCCTACGCCCACGAGCTGAGCGTGCAGCTCAGCGAAGCCTACGGCCAACTACGGGTGTCCCACCGCCAGAGCGCCGCCGCCCTGCCCGGGGTCTACGTCAAGACCTACGCGCGAATGCACGACGGCGAGACCCGGTTCTACAAGGATGGCTACACCGACCTGCGCGGCAAGCTCGACTACGTCTCCCTGAGCACCGATGACCTCGACCGGGTGGAGCGTTTCGCGATCTTGATCCTCAGCGAGCAACACGGCGCCGTGATCCGGGAGGTGGCCCCTCCCAAGCAGTAGTCGCGTCAAGCGCTCCTACTCCGGGCCAGCCTCGCCATGGACACCACCGTCAGCGCTCACACCTTCTTCGATGGCCCTGCATCGAAGACACCCATTTCAACGATCATCGCCTGGGGGGTGCGCGCGCCGGCCAACATCGGCTCCATCGCGCGCCTCGCTGCGAACTTTGCCTGCGACCGAGTATTCTTCGTCGATGAGCAGGAGGTTGCGCACAACCAACGCCTGATTAGAAAGACCTCCGTCAACGCGGCATCGCACGTGGACTGGAGCTTCGTGCGTCCCGCCGAGATCGTCTCGCAGCACCCCGCGACTCAACCGATCATCGGCCTGGAGACATCTCGCGAATCAACTGACCTCCGCCAAATGCAATGGCCGCAGGGCTGTGCCTTGATGATTGGCGGCGAGCGGTATGGACTTCCCGACGAGGCCCTCGCCCTGTGCCAGAGCACGGTTCACATACAGGTGTGCGGCCCCCTGAAGTCGCTCAACGTCTCGCATGCCCTGGGCATTGCCCTGTTCGTTGCCTCACTCACGGGTTCACCAGCCGGCGGTCGAGCTGCATGAAGAATCCGAGGCAAGCGTCGAGAAAGTAGATCCGATCCTCGGTGCTATTGAACGCCAACCCGCTCAAGCAGGTGGTCACCGATTCTGGGAAGGTATCCCGGGGCACGGTGCCGTACACCGACTGGACGAAATCATTGCCGCGCGCCACACCGTCCGCGCCTGCGGTCACCAGTCGGATGGTGTTGCGTGAGGCCGCGAACAGGTTGCCGTAGGAGTCCACCACGAGCCCGACCGGGTTGTTGACCGGGAAGGCACGGGCCGGCTCGCCAAACCCGCCCGACGCGGCCTCGCCATCTCCGAGCAGTGTGGAGATGAAGGGATCGCCGATGTCGAGACCCTCGAGCACGCGCACCCGGTTGTTGCCCGTGTCGGAGAGGTAGAGCAGACCGTTGGCGAACACCATGCCGGACGGTGCGTTGAGGATCGCCTCACCGGCGGGGATGTCTTCACCGAAGAAACCGAGCTGCCCGGGGATGCCGGCCACCGTGGTGACCGCGTTGGCTGCGGTTGGGTTGTCCACGTCAACGGCGCGAACCGTGTGGTTGTCCTCCTCGGCCACGTAGAGGATGCGGCCCGTGGCGGCAAAGGCGAGGCCCGAGGGGGCGGAGAATAGCGCATCGTCCGCCGGGCCGTCCTGGTGCCCCGGTTGTCGGTTGGTGCCGGTGACGTGCTCGGCCGTCCAGGTGCTCGGATCGTTCGGGTCGGCCAGCAATACCCGGGAGATGGTGTGGGATCGACTGCTCGCCACATAGAGAGCGGGCGGGACGTGCCCGGCGTCGTAGGCGAAGGCACGAGGGGATAGGAACGTATTGCGATCGTGGGCCGGCACCGCCGTGGGATAATCGACGAGCCCCTCGGGGAAACCGACCACGGTGTTCACGGCTCCGTCGATCACGCCAACGGTGGCGGGATCATCGGCGAGGAAGTCGACCAGCCGCAGGTGGCCGGTGGCGCGATCCGCCACGAGCCAACGGTCGTCATCGAGCCCGAGCAATGCCGCGGGGCTGCGCAGCAAGGCCGTGGCGAGGAAGCCGTCGGGTTCCGGGGCCGGGCCGCCGAGGACGGTGTCGAGGGTGGTGTCGAAGCCGAGGGTCGCCGGGTTGAACGCGATGCTGAGGGCCCGTACCCGATCAATCCCCTCGGCGACCAGGATACAGGTACCGCAAGCGGGATCGGTGGAGAGGAACAGCCCCCGGGGAAATTCGAGCGGGGTAGCGGTGCCGGGGTCGTGGTAGCTCAGGCCGCCGCCTTGATCCGGTTCGGGCTCGAAGCCCGCGGTGCCATTGCCCGCTAGGGTCACCACCTCGACGATGGGGATGAGCCCGGCTCCGAGATCGATCTCACCGTTGACGTAGAGCCGTACCCGGTGGTTGAGCCGGTCGGCGAGGAAGATCAGATCCCCGGTGGCGGAGGCGGAGATCGTGCTCAGCGAAATTCCGAACATGGCCCGGGGCTGGTTGAGCTGGCAGTCGGTGAGGGGTTGATAGCAGGCCTCGATGGCGTTGGCGTTGTAGCCCGGCGTGCCGTCCCCGATGACGGTGGTGATGACGTTGTCCGCGGCGATGAAGGGATCGGCGCCAAAGTCGATGCGTCGGATGCGGTGGTTCTCCGAGTCGGCGATCAAGAGTCCGCCGTTGCTGTCCATCAGCACCGCGGTCGGGTGGTTGAGCTGCGCCGCGTCGGCCAGGATGCCGTCGCCGTTGTAGCCCGGCGCCCCCGTGCCCGCGATGGTGGCGATGGTGCCGTCCGGGGCGATGCGCCGGATGCAATGGTTGTCGCGGTCCGCGACGTAGACGATGTACTCCGTACCGGCGCCGGGATCATTGTCGACCGGCGCCACGCTGCGTGGGTAAGCAAAACTCGCCGACAACGCCGGGCCACCATCCCCGGAATAGCCGTACTCGCCGGTGCCGCCGAGGTGGGCGTAGACGTTGGTCTCATTGTTCGCCATCATCACCCGGTGGGATGCGAAATCGGCCAGGAAGAGATCGAGGTCGGAGAGGCTGGGAGTACCAGTTGGAATGATCAGACCCAGGGAGCCGGGTGTCTCCTGCAAGACGCGCGGCAGGAGGACCACCGAGTCGGCCAGGTCACCTTCGATCAAGGCGCCGTTACCGGCGATGGTCTCAATGGAATAGACGCCGTCGCCATCCGAATCGCTGAGCTTGCGGATGCGGTTGTTATCCTCGTCCGCAACGTAGATGTTGTCGGAGGCATCGACGTCGATTCCCCAGGGATGATCGCAGTGGGCGTCGAGGGCGACGCCGAGGCCGTTGGGACAGTTGGCGCAGTCCGCGTCCAGGCAAGTCCCGCAGCCGTCGGAGTAGGACGACGTCATGGAGCAGGCCACGCGATGGATGGTGTAGTCGTTCGGGTCGTCGGAGCCGTGGGTGTCAACCATGCGAACCGAATCGGCGGAGATGTCGGTGACGAAGATGTTGTCCCGCGAGTCGATGGCCATGCCGTAGTTCGTCCCGAGCTCGGCGGACAGCGCCGGGCCGCCGTCTCCCGTGCCATTGTTCGACTCGACGCCGGGGATGCCCGCGATGGTCTCGATGGTGCCGGTCTCCAGGTTGACGCGCCGGATCAAAAAGTTGTTGGTGTCGATGATGACCAGTCGGCCCTTCGAGTCCAATGCCACGTCGTTCGGCCCATTGAGGCCGGCGTCGAGCGCCACCCCACCGCCGGCGTCGTAGCCAACTTCGCCCTTGCCGGCGATCGTAGTCACCACCCAGGTCTCGGCGTCGATACGCCGGATGCGATCGTTGCCCTCGTCCGCCACGTAGATGTTGCCCTGACCGTCGATGACCAACCCGCTCGGTAGATAAAACCGGGCGTTGATCGCCGGGCCGCCGTCGCCAAAGGGGACCTCACCCACCGCGGCGAGACCATTTTCGCCGGTGCCGGCAATCCTCTCAATATATCCAGTGCTGGCATTAACCCGCATGATCCGGTTGGCGCCGCTGTCGGAGATGACGAGGTTGCCGAGGCCGTCGACGTCCAGACCCTGGGCCACGGTGAGGGTCGCGGTGGTCGCGGGGCCGTCCTCCCCACGCAGCAAGATGTTGCCGTTGCCCGCCACGGGCACGTAGTAGGAGCCGGTGGCGTCCTCCACGACCCGTCGAATCTGCCCCCAACGCGGTTCGAAGACGAAGACGTTGCCCGCCCGGTCGGAGGCGACCATGGTCGGTTCGCCGAGGGACTTGTTCAACGGGTCGGCGCCACCCTCGCCAAACCCGAAACGCACCAGGGCGTCCCACACCGTCACCCGGCAACTGGCGCAGCCGTCGTTTGGGTTGTCGCTGTTGCCATCATCACAGTCCTCACCGGCGTCGAGCTCGCCATCGCCGCAGACCTCGATCTTCATGCAATCGGCCCGGCAGCCGTCACCGCCGCGGGGCAGGCAGGTGGTGTCTGGCCCAACACAGACAGATGGGTCAGCGGTGCAGTCGGTCCCGTCCGCGCACTGGCTGCCATCATCGCAAACCTCAAAGCCGCCGTTGGCCGCGCCAAAGACCCGGCCGTCCCCGCAAATGGCGATGGTGCAGTCGTTGGTGCAGGTGTCGTTGTCGTTGCTGTTGCCGTCGTCACAGCTCTCGAACCCCACCAACGGGTCGTGGAAGCCGTCCATGCACTGGGAGGCCTCGCAGATCTGGGCGATACAAACGCCGGCGCATTGATCGTCGACGCATACCCCGGGGCAGGTTCCAGCGGTGCAGGTCTCGGGCGCCGCGAGCTCACAGCTGTTGCCGTCCGGCGCCGGGATGTGATCCTCCCCCACCAGCTCATCGCAGAAATCGATCGTGCACGGGTTGGCGTCATCTACGGCCGGCGGCACCCCGGCCAGGCAGCGGTTGGCGATGCACTGCTCGACCCCGTTGCAGAAGATGCCATCGTCGCAGTCCTCGACGCCGGTCGATTCCTGGCACCCCTGCCCCCGTACGCAGCCGGCGGCGGTGTCACAGTAGGTCGGCTCGGTACCGCCAGCGGGCAGCGCGATCGGCTCGCATTGGCTGTGGTCGACCGAGACATCACAGGCGAGGGCGAGCTCCACGCAGTCCACCGCCACGCAGGCGAACGGCGAGCTCGGGCAGGGCTCCTCGCCGGGCGCGCAGATGCGGTCGACACAGATCTCATCGCCGTTGCAATAGAGCCCATCCCCGCAGTCGGCGCTCGCCTCGCAGGGCGGGCCGAGCAAGACCGTGACGCCGCCACCGCGGATGGTGGAGAATTTGATCTCGGCCCAAGCCCGCCCCACCACGTTGCCATCCGCGTCGAGCGCGTCGAACCACAGCTCTTCGCTGCTGGCGTCATCGCGGGTCAAGGTGACCGAGAGCGGCAGGCTCTGGCCGTCGAGGCTGATCTCCGTGAGGTCGGTCGGGTCGGTGCCAATGGCCAAGGTCAGCGCGTCGGCCGCGAGCCCATCGGGATCCTCCACCGTGACCACGGCGTGGGGAGGGGGAGTGGCGCAGGCGGACAGGCCCAGCAACGTCAACACCAGAGCTCGACGGCACATGGCTCGCTCCTCGGGACTCCGCCGCCCCCTACTCCCAGGGCACCAACGCCCCCAGATTGTCGTAGCAGACATAACTGTCGTTGAAGAGGCCCTGATCATACTCCGGATCCAAGCTGGGGTCCCTGGGATCGATCGGCGTCGCGAACTCCTCGCTCTCCACCGTGATCGTGCCATCGAGGTCGTTGGCGCGCCCGCCAAAGGAGCCGGTGAAGGCGTCGAGGTCCGAGCCGTTGATGGTCAGGTTGAACTGCTTGCCATCGACGTGGAGGGTGACGTCGGCGTCCACGATGCGGACGTTCTCGAACTTGGCGATCGGCACGGCGATGAAATAGGCACCCGGGGTGTCGGCCGCTT
>JAUUZB010000684.1 GCA_030590185.1 Deltaproteobacteria bacterium | reverse complement strand
TGGGCGGTGGATACAGCCGGGAACGTCCAGACCACCCCGACCTCCTGGCCCTGGGCCGTGCACCGGCGTTGGCGACTGGTGGCCGCCGGCACGAACAACACCTGCGCCATCGCCAGCGATGAGACCCTCTGGTGCTGGGGCGACAACCTCTACGGCGCGGTCGGCAACGGCACCAGCGGCTTGGGCGTGGAGGTCAATGCCCCGCGACGAATCGCCGAGCCCGAGCGCTGGCGATCCGTGTCGGTCGGTGGGCGCCACGTCTGCGGCATCACGATCGGCGGCGCTCTCTATTGTTGGGGGCACAACGACCGCGGGCAGCTCGGCACCGGCGAGGTTCCATTCGACTGGGCGCGCAAGGAGGTCCCGTCTCAAATCGGCGCCGTGTTTGAGTGGCTCGAGGTGAGCGCTGGCGACGATCATACCTGTGCCCTTCATGCTGACCGGTCTCTCTGGTGTTGGGGGGATAACGAGTGGGGCGAGCTGGGCACCGACCTCGGTGCGCTCAGCGCGAGCCCCGCGCGGATGGGACTCGCCACCGACTGGCAGACCGTGGCGGCCGGTCCGGATCACACCTGTGGCATTCGCAACCCCGGCACCGCCCGGGAGCTGTGGTGTTGGGGCAAAAACTCCTCAGATCAGGCTCAGGTCGCCGCTGCGATAGTGCCAGGTGATAGCCCCTGGGCCACGATCGACCTGGGCGCCATGCACGCGTGTGGTGTGCAAACGGACGGATCCCTGTGGTGTTGGGGAGCCAACTGGAACGATCAGCTCGGCGAGGTCAGCGACGTCGGACCCACCGGTATCTCGACAGATCCCACTCGGGTGGGGTTCGCCAACGACTGGACCGAGGTCTTCACCGGCGCGAACCACACCTGCGCCCTCAACGAGGCCGAGCGCTTGTTCTGCTGGGGGGCGAACGGCCGGAGTCAGTGTACGTCGCCAACCAGCAGCTTCGTGGTGGCGACCGAGCCGATCGACGCACAGCTCTGGACGACTGTTGGCGCCGGTGCCGCCCACACCTGCGGCGTGGACGCGAACGAGCAGCTTCACTGCTGGGGATCCAATCTCGCCGGCATGCTGGGCTTGGGCTCCCACGTGACTGGTGAGCGCCAGCAGGTCGGTAGTGCCTCAAATTGGAACACGGTGGAGGGCGGCCAGATGCATACCTGCGGCATCAGGACCGACGGCAGCCTCTGGTGTTGGGGAAACAACGCCCATGGTCGGCTCGGCGACGGCTCGATCCAGAGCCGCCAGCTACCCGTGAGGATCGGCATCGGGACCGATTGGCAACAGGTGGCGCCTGGGGGCCAGCACACCTGCGGGATCCGGGGCTCAGGCGGGACGGGAACACTCTGGTGTTGGGGTGCGAACAGCGTCTCGCAGCTCGGCAACGGCTCCACCGGGGATCTCGTTGCGCCGACGCAGATCGGTCCTCTCAGTGACTGGCTAGACGTTGCCACCGGAGACTTCCACAGCTGCGGGATCCGGAATGGCCTCGACACCCTTTATTGCTGGGGTGCCAATATATTAACAGCACCGACGCTAGCGGCGACCGAATTTTACGATGTCGAGATCCGTGGATCGCGGACCTATGGCATCAACGGCGCCTCGCGGATTCTTTCCGAGATGACCATCACGCCATCGCCTCCGTGGGTAGGCTTCGTCCCGGTTGTTGACGGGTCAGGAACCGAGATCTCCGGCTGGCAAGATCTTGCCATCGGCCACAGCCATACTTGCGGCCAGGTCTACCTGGACGGCACCGACCCGTTTCCAGTTTTCCCGGCCTGCCTGGGAGACAACACGTTCGGCCAGCTCGGCGCCACGGCAGGCGATACCGATGTACCGATCCCGATGCAGCACCTCTTGGCCGGTATTTCGGCCCCCTTCCCCCCCTACCCCACCTTCACTCACCTGTCGGCCGGCGGGCAGCACACCTGCCTCCTGCGCGACTCGGATCTCCTCTGTTGGGGCGACAACCGTGCCGGCCAGGTCTGTGCCCTTGGGCCCGCCGATCCATCCTGCGCAATCAGCACCGGCGACCAAGCAGTTTTCACCGAGCAGAGCTCGGGTTGGGTCTACTTCGGCGGCGGCAGCCAACACCACTGTGCCATTCACAGCGACGGGACCCTCTGGTGCTGGGGAGATCCTAGCCACGGTCAGCTCGGCGTCGACAACGTCTGGGCCGCCCCAACCCCGATCGCCGCCCCACAGGGTCCATTGGGGTAAACCACCCATGGGCAGGACGCGCGGTCCGTCGAGCTAGAGCATCCCCAGCGCGGCGAGCAAGGCGTCGAGCCCAACCGGTTTGGCCAAACAGGACACCGCCCCCACCTCGGCGGCGCGTTTTTCCAGCTTCGGGGTCACCCGCGTGGCGCACAGGATGACGCGGGTCCCTGACGTCGCCGGCAAGGCCCCGAGGCGCGCACAAACCTCGAAGCCATCGACCCCGGCCACGCCGAGATCAATCAACGCCAGATGCGGCGCAAAAGCCCCGAGCTCGATCAATGCATCCACCCCGTGCTCGACTAGGCGAGCCTCGATCTCCTCCTCGCGGGCGGCGAGCTGCCGCTTCAGGCTAGCGCGCAGCTTTGGCTCCGACTCCAACACCAACAGGCGACGCCGGCCGGCCTCGGCGAGCTCCGCTGGCACCCGCATGTCGTGATCGCGCAGGAAGCGCACCAGATCCACGGCGCGGATCCGATGGTGCCCACCGGGGGTCCTGAACGCCTCGATGCGCCCATCCTTGACCCACTTGTTCACCGAGCTCGGGTTGACCTGCAGGAGCTTGCCCACTTGATGAGAGGTGAGCTGCGTCTCGGGGCTGATCGGGGGTTGGCTCATGGTCGTCGGGCCTTCGAGGTGCCGGGCGCGCGCGTCACCGCCGCCACGCCCAGGAGGTAAACAGCACGAACACGGAAAACAGCTCGAGCCGCCCGCAGAGCATCAAGAAGCTCATCACCCATTTGGCCACCGCCGGCAGGTGGGCCCAGTTGGCCGCCGGTCCGACCGCCCCGAGCCCGGGACCGATGTTGCCGAGCGCCGCCACCGACGCGGTCATCGAGGTGATGACGCCGTAGCCGCTAGCCGCCATCACCACCGAACCCAGCACGAAACAGGCGATGAACAGGGCGAGGAAGGCAAAGATGTTCGACACCACCTCCGGCTCGATCACCTTCTTGCCGATCCGGACCGGCCGCACGGCGTGCGGAAAGATCAAACGATGCAGCTCACGGACCACCGCCTTGGCGTAAATGACGAAGCGACCGACCTTCATGCCGCCGGCTGTGGACCCCATGGAGCCACCGACGAACATCAAGAAAAAGAGGACCACGCGGGCCAGGTTCGGCCAGAGGTTGAAATCAGTCGTGGCGTAGCCGGTGGTGGTGCCGATCGACAGCGCCTGGAAGAAGATGTCCCGCACGAGCTTCTCCGAGACACTCCCCTCGAACATGGCAAAGAAGATGATCGTGATCGCCGTCAGGATGGTGAGGGTGTAAACCCTGAACTCGACGTTCTTCCACAGGGGCTTCACATCGCCCCGCAGCAGCCGCGCGTGGAGGGCAAAGTTCGTCCCGGCGACGAACATGAAGAAGATGATGATCCAGTGGGTGAGGGGATTCTTGTAGAACCCGATCGATTCCACCCGCGGCGAAAAACCGCCGGTCGACATGGTGGTGAAGGCGTGACAGATGGCGTCGTAGATGCTCATCCCCGAGATCAGCAACGAGAGGACCAAGGCGGCGGTGATCAACAGGTAGAGCTTCCACAGCTCCTTGGCGGTGTCGGTGACGCGCGGCCGCTCGCGTTCATAGGCGATGCCGCCCGGGGTCTCCGCCTTCAATAGACGATAGCCACCAATGCCGAGCATCGGCAGCAGGGCGACGGTGAGCACCACGATACCCAT
>JAUUZB010000834.1 GCA_030590185.1 Deltaproteobacteria bacterium | reverse complement strand
GCTCGATTCAAAGGAGAGCCCGTGCGTATCTTCGCCCCCACCCGTTCCCTCACCCTCATCGCCAGTCTCGCCCTGCTCGGCTGCACCGCGGCCCCCACCGACGACGGCGCCGCCGGGGACAGCAGCGACGGCGGGGACAGCGATCCTCTCCTCGGCGACTCCGCCTTGCCCGGTGACGCCGAGCCCCGCTGGCTCGACCTCGCGGTCGGCGAGGTCGGCGAGATGAACAGCGACGACGAGGGGGTGTGGGCCGAGGTCGTGACCCCGGGCAGCTACGTCCTCATCCTGGTCAGCACCGCCGAGGATCAAGGAACCCTCTTCGGCTATGGCCCCGGCGTGGCCAAGGGCAAACGCAGCACGCCCTCGGATCCCCCGCCGGACGGTAAGTGGCCGCCGCCCACACCGGACCGCAAGACCGAGGTGGGAGACCAACGAATCTTTCAGGTCTTCAACGGCACCTTCACCAGCCCGATCTTCGCCGACGCCATCGAGGTCACCGACCGCATCGTGCTGTGGGAGGACACCACCACCGCCAACCCCCTCGGCTCCATCGACATGGTGATGATCGATCAGGTGCTCATCGACCTCGAGGCGATCGTGCTGCCGCGGGAGGAACACATCTTCGGCGCCCTCTCCGACGTCGACGCCGATGGTCAAATAGCGGTGCTGCTCTCCTACGCGGTCAACCAATACGGTGCCAAGGCCTTCGTCACCTGGTGCGACATCGGCGTCACCCAGGGTTGCGGGCCGAACAACAACGATGCCGAGGTGGTCTACCTCGGTATCCCCGACCCAGCCATCAGCTCCTCCACGGTCAACGGCATCGTGGAGACCGTCGCCCACGAGCTCAACCACCTGATCTACGGCCACCACAAGTTCGTGCTCAACGGCCTGGCGGCCGTGGAGGAGAACATCTACATCACCGAGGGGTTCAGCGCCCTCGCCCAGGATCTCACCGGCTACAACAACGGTAACCAATACGTCTGGGCCGCGGCCATCGATATGGCCAGCTTCTACGGCGACGACATCAACTACACGACCCACGCCCTGAGCATCAACGACCTGCTACGCGGCGACTCCTACTACGACCTCGACCGCGACGGCGCCCTACGCGGCGGCGCCTACTTGTTCATGCGCTATCTGTTCGAGCAGCAGGGCGGCATGCGGGTCGCGGTTACCAACGGCGCTCAGATCGACGACGGCGGTATGGCCTGGCTGCAGAGCTATTTCACCGCGCCAGAGTTAGGGGTCGAGGCGGTGGAGGTGACCACCGGCGCGGACCTGTGGGACTTGACCATGGACTGGTACACCGCCCTGGTGGTCACCGGCCGGAGGCCCGTCGATGCTCCAATGACCGCCCCGAGGCTCAACGATGATCCAATCTTCAATTACGAGGACCGGCTGGAGGATCCACTCACCGGCTACAGCTACGGCGTCGATCCCTTCGCCACCATCCACGGCTGGCTAAACCTGACCGGACCCCCGATCCAAACCTGGGACAGCCCGGACGGCGATCTGCGCGCCGGAGGTGTTGAGTATATCCTGGTCGATGCCCCCGTAGGGCGGCTCTCCCTCGATGTCGATTCGGCGGCCTTGGCCCGGGCGCGTCTGTTCCGCGTCGATTGAGTCATGCTCGAGTCCCCAGGCGAACCGCAACGCCGGGTGACCGTCTATGGTTGCTACGGATCGTTTTGCACCCAGAAGGTCTACCTGACCCTGGCCGAAAAGGGCGTGAAGGCCCAGCGGCGGATGGTCAACATCGGCCCGAGCATGGAGAACTATGAGCCTTGGTACGCGGCGATCAACCCGCGGATGGTGATCCCCACCCTCGATGACGACGGTACCATCGTCTGCGATTCCTCGGTCATCATCCGCCACATCGATACCAACTTCGACGGTCCGTCGCTCATCCCCGAGGATCCCGCGCAGCGCCAACAGGTCGAGGAGTGGATCCGGCGCATTGATCAGCTGAGCATCCGTGAGCTCAGCTACGGCGTCATGCGTGGTGCTCTGAGCCACCTGCGTGACCGGTTGGTCATGCCCATGCGCCTGCGGGTCCTACGCCGGCACCAACGTCGGGCCCCGGATCTCCACGACGTCTATCAAGCACGCATCGACGACGTGTTGGCCTGGATCCAGACGATGAATGAGCCCGCCGACATGGCGGCACTACGTGCGGAGCTCGACGGTATTCTCGACGACCTCGAGGCGGCGCTCGCGGATGACGGCTTCGTGGTGGGAGACGCGTACAGCCTCGCCGACATGATGGCCACCGTGCTGGTGGCGCGCCTGCGGTTCATGAAGCAACTGGCGGATCTCGAGACGAAGCCCAAGTTGGTGGCGCACTACCTGCGCATGCGCGAGCGACCCGGTTTCCCGAGCACCGACATCGCCGAGAAGATGGACAAGGGGCAGATGTTCCGCCTCGTGGCACCTTTCCTCTTGCCACGGATGGCCGCCATGGGCTTGCTGGTGGGCGCGATTGGCTTCGGAGTTTGGTGGCTGGCGAGCGCTGGCTAGATCAGCGCCACGCCCCGTCCCCATCGAGATCAACGAAGATCGGATTCGTGAAGACATAGGGCAGCTTGCCGCCGCGCCCGGAGAGAAAGGTCTCCGGTGTGGTCGCCGATGTGTCGAGGGTCCCGCCGCCGTTGATCAACAACGGGAACAGGCTGCCATCGCCGCCGCCGACCCGCAGGATGATCCAGCTGTCTTCACCGTCAAAGGGTGGCGCGCTGAGATCGAGGTTGATGTCGGCGCTCGCCACCTGGCCGATGCCACCGTTGGCGCGCACCACCGGCTCCGGCACGAGAGCCGTGCGCGGTACGGCGCTCGGTGCCTGACCACCGGCGGTAGGATCCGCGAAGAAGACGTTGGCGATCACGTCGACCGCGGCCACGTCGTACCAGGCCGGGGTCTCGACCTCGACGTGGAGGGTCACCAGATTCTGGGTCGGGGTCAGCACCTCACCGAGCCCAGCGGTGGCGCCAGCCGCGTCACGCAGCTCCACCCGTAGGATCGGGCCGGTGGTGACGTAGACGTTCCCCGCCGCTACCGCCGCGACCAACCCCGGGACGCCCTGGTCGTGACCGCCGACCATGGTGCGCGGGACACCGGGCAGGTCTTTGATGTTGTGGGTGTCGGAGTTGCCGACCGCCACGATCCGGCGGCCGTAGCTGAGGAAGTTCATCCAGTCGTGGCCGACCCGCTCGGTGCTCCAGTCGAAGGTCATGCCGTTATCATTATAGGTGCTGATCCCGTTCATCACTTCGATGACGTCGAAATCGGCGCTGAAGAAGCGGAAATTCTCCGGATAGCGCAGCGCCTCGGAGGGCACCGGTAGGTTCTCCAGATCCGAGTAGGGCGCGCCGGTATCCGCATGCCAGCTCAGCGCCGAACGGGTGAAGTAGGCCCCGAGGCTCATGCCCCCGCCCCGC
>JAUUZB010000751.1 GCA_030590185.1 Deltaproteobacteria bacterium | reverse complement strand
GTCAACGTCTACGCGGCTGACGTGACCGTGCTCACCTCGGTGCTCGAGAACACCACCCCGCCGGGGTCGATCAATAGTGATCAAGGGATCATCCCGAACGAGATCGACGTTTTCGGTGCCATCCCGGATGCCATCGACGGCGATCCCCGGGTCTTCATTCTGTTGACGAACATCCTCCCCTTCATGGGGACCGAATTCGACGGCTATTTTCCGGTGTTCAACCAATACCCCGATCAAACCATCCCCATCGATCCGAGCAACCTCGGCCTTGGTTATTACCGCTCCAACGAGCTCGAGATGATCACGGTCAACTCCGCGATCCGTTCGGTGACCTCCGACATGAGCCTCTCGATCCTGGCCCACGAACTGCAACATCTGATCCACTGGGGCGGCGACGATGATGAGGTCACCTGGGTCAACGAGTCCTGCTCCGAGGCGGCGATGAGCATCAACGGCTATTTCACCGATGTCGCCTGGCTCGACAGCTACCTCGACACACCCTCAACCCCGCTCTACATCCTCGATCACGTCGACTACGGCGCCTGCCTCCTGTTCGGCAACTACCTCTACGAACGCTTTGGCGCGTCATTCCTCACCGATCTGGTAGCCGAGCCGACCAACGGTGAGGCCGGCATCGAGAAGCTACTCAGCACCCTCGTCGACCCGTTGTTAATGGATGAGCTGCTGCTCGATTGGGCCACCGCCACCATCGGTGATGCCCTCGGCTCGGCCAACCCCTGCCTCTCCCACGGGCTCCTAGAGGTCACGGTGCCGGCCTATGCCCACGAGGTCGACACCTACCCGTACGCCTCGACGCTCACCGGTACGATTCCCGCCACCGGCACCGAGTACATCCGGGTGTTCGCGCCGGTGACCGCGGACGAGGATGTGGTTTTGACCCTGACCTCCGCGGCGCCGGAACGCCTGCGTTGGCGTAGTCTCTCGGTCGATATCGACGGCACCACGGTGGTCTCGGACGCCGAGGGAGATCAGGTTCGGGTGCACTTTGGCAACACCAACGTCGGCTACGGCGTGGTGGTGATGGTGGCCATGGACGGCCCGGACGCCAACTACTCGCTGGCGGTTGAGACCGTACTGGCCGAGGCGCTTCCCACCGGCGGGCCCTGCGTCGAGACCGGCACCGGCGGCGCAGGCGGTGATGGTGGCGTCGGCGGCAGCACGGTCACCGGCGGCACCGGCGGTGATGGTGGGACCGGCGGCTCCGGGGATGAAGAGGGCGGCTGTGCGGCTACGGTTCCGGGGGCGGCTTGGTTCGCGCTCTTGCCGTTGCTTCTCGTGGTGGGTCGTCGGCGTAGGACCTGACCAGCGCGGAGCTCGAGTTGCTGATTTTGGCGCGTCCTCCTCGGGCCTGACTACCGCCTCCCCCTGCGGTCCACCCGATCGCGCAGGCGTTGTTTCTGTTCCGGGGTCAACCGGCGCCAGCGTTGGAGCTTGTCCAGGAACGCCCGGCGTTCGCTGGGGCTGAGTTTGTGGAGTTGGCCGAGGGCCTGACGGAGCTTGGCCCGGCGCTCTGGGCTAAAGCCGCGGTAGCGGGCGAAGCTCTCACGGATCTGACGTTGCTCGCGCAGGGGCAGGCGCTCGAAGGTACGGTGTTGCTCGCGGATCGCCTCACGCCGGTCGCGCGGGAGGTTCTTGAAGCTCTCGTAGCGCTTGCGGATACGCTGGCGCTCCCGCTCCGGCAGGCTCTGAAATTTACCGTGGGCCTCACGCAACGTCTGGCGCTCCGCCTCGCTCATCTTCTCCCACTTGGCCCGGGCTCGCTCGATGCGGGCGCGTTGATCGGGGTCCTCCGCTTGGGCCGAGGCGCCCAGGGGCGCCGTCAACACCAGCGCCAGGAGCAACGGCAAGGCGCGGCGGATCATTGCGGCACCCCCTCGAGCATCGCGTCGAGCTCGTTGGGATCGAGCTGGGCTAAGATCTCGTAGGCCTCGATCTCGTCGAGGGAGCGCACCACCTCGATCTCCTCGATCATCTCGAGCTCCATGGCCAAGCTCAGGTCATCCTCGAGCGCCGGTCCGGCGTCGGGGGCGATGGTCATCACCAATAGAGTAGCCGCCGCCACCACCGGCACCGCGGCCATCAACCAGCGCAGCCAGCGCGCCCTCGCCCGGGCCGGTGCCCCCTCGTGCTCTCCGGCTTTGAGCTCCTCGAGTCGGGCAAAGAAGCGGGTGTCGAAACCGGGGCGTGGCTCTGTGCCTTCGTCGTTGTCGAGCAGCTCGTTGAGCAGCTCGAGTCGAGCGCCATGGGCCCGGCAGTCGGCGCAACCAACGAGGTGGCCCGAGACCTCGGGCTCCGGCTCGGTCTCGTAGGCGTTGGCCTGCAACAACGCGCGTACCTCGTCACACTGCATGGTTCATCTCCGCAGCTTCCATAAAGGGTGCCAGCTCCTGCATCATGCGGTCGCGGGCGCGGTGGATCAGCGATTTGACGGCACCTACCGAGACCTCGATGATCTCCGCGGCCTCGCCGTAGCTCATGCCTTCGTAGTGACACAGGATCAGCGCCGCCCGTTGTTTCTCCGGCAGCTGGCCGAGGGCGGTGTTGAGCGCGGCGCGCAGCTCGCCCCGTTGCACGGAGGTGGTTTGACTCTCCTCGCTGTGGGCGCGCTCCTCGGCCGCCACGCCACGATCGGTGAGCTGGTTGTCGTGGCGGGCCCGCAGGTTGAGGCAGTGGTTGGTGGCGATGCGGTAGAGAAAGGTCGAGAAGCGACTCTGCGTCCGGTAGCGGTCCCGCGCCCGGTAGAGCTTGAGGAACACGTCCTGGGCCGCCTCCTCAGCGCGGGCTTGGTCGCCGAGGAACCGTTGGCAAAAGCTCACCATGCGATCCCGATAGCGCCGGTACAGGGTCACGAACGCCTCCTCCTCCCCGCGGGCGAACGCCTCCATGAGGACGGCGTCGGCGTCCTGGGTGGGGTTGTGATCTCCATCACGTCGATTCAAACCGTCAGCCCCTGACAAAGTTGCGCAGCCCATGACGCGGGTGTCGCGGTTTTCTCACCGCTGGAGACTCAGCCGTCATCATCTTCGAACATTTCGTAATCATTGAGGATATCGAGGGCCATGAGGAGATCCAGATCCCGTAGGATCGCCTCATCCCCGCGGAATTTCGCCGGTGGAGGCGGGGTAGGCCGGGTCGCCTTGGGCGGCCGGGTCGCCTTGGGCGGTCGGGTTGCCTTGGGCGGCCGGGTTGCCTTGGGCGGTCGGGTTGCCTTGGGCAGCCCGGTTCCTTTGACCGCCCGGCTTGGTCTTGCTGGTTGGGCTCCCACGGCTGGCGCGCCGACCTCCCTTGGCTCCCGAGGGCCGGTTGGCTTAGTTGGCTTGATTGGCTCGTCAGGGGCGGGGTCCGGGGGAACATCCCGAGCGGCACCGGTGATGGCATCCGGCTCAGGCCCGGGCGACGATGGCGCCGGTTGCTCTACGGCCGGGGGGCCGGGCGATGTAGGCGCCGGTTGCTCCACGGCCGGGGGGCCGGGCGATGTAGGCGCCGGTTGCTCTACGGCCGGGGGCTCTGTTGGTGGCGCCTCTCGTTGTTCAGACTCGGCCCGCGCTGGCCCAGCCGCGGCGAGTCCCAGGGCGAGCACCAGCCCGCTGCTAGCTCGAGTAAGCGACATTGACCCACGCGATAACACGGTACGCCGTGCGCTG
>JAUUZB010000842.1 GCA_030590185.1 Deltaproteobacteria bacterium | reverse complement strand
TCCGCCTCACGCCGGTGAGCCCGTGCATCGATGCCGGGCAGGAGATCGGGATCGACGTCAACGACGCACTCAACTGCGACTTCAACGCCGGCGGACCGGACATCGGGGCCTGGGAGGCGCCCTAGCGCCTCGATCCCGTGCCCGGCCACCTCGTGTCCGACCCGTGCCCGGCGACCTCGTGTCCGACCCATGCCCGGCGACCTAGCGCCTCGATCCCGTGCCCGGCGACCTCGTGCCCGACCCATGCCCGGCGACCTCGTGTCCCAGTTCCCAAGGGCCCCTTTCTCCGATAGGGTGGCCCGCATCTAATAGGAGAGAGCATGCCGATAGGAATTGGTGACAACAACTCGAGCCCCGTGAACGACACCGGCACGATGCCATCCGTTGCCACGCCCGCCGCCCCAGCCACCGCGACGCCGAGCCCAAGTGCTGGCCCGGTCATGGCGTCAGGGAGCGATCCGGATGTAGATCTTCCCCCCGGTTCGAGCTCGAGCCCACCGCCGCAGAGCCTGGCGGCTCTCTTCGCGGCCGATCCCATCCTCTCCCATGCGGCAAGCGGTCAACTCCTGCCTCTTCTGAAGAACGCAGCTACGGCGCTGGAATCCATCTACGGCAGCATCATGACGGCTCAGCCCGTGGAGCTCAGTGACAAGAAGACCCTCTTCGGCATGCTGGACACCATCGACAAGATGGGCATGCTGGAACCCGGCTTGAGCGCGATCTTCGATGGCCTGCTCAAGACGGGCAAGGTCCCTCCGGCCTATGCTGGTCACAAACCCATGTTCATGAGTCTGGCCAAAGACAACATCCGCGCCGAAGCCTGGGTGGTCGGGCAGCCCGGCTTTCACGGTTGGCAAGCGCTGGGTGAAGACCTGATCAAGCGGGCAGCCGACACGCAGGTCACCTTGGGCCCAAACGAAGTCGCCTTCGAGAACTCCGACTTCATCAAGGAGCTCGAAGATATCGCCGGCGCCAAGTTCACCGCCGGCAATGCGATCGAGCGCCTCGGTGCGGGCGCGCCGTTCTTCGATTCCGTCCTCGATCTGATCAAGACCAGTACGGAGCCAGTCTACGCCAACTACTGGGCTATCTATGGCGATGAGAGCGGCAAGATCGCCGTCGATGCCATCCTGGAGCGGGCTGAAAAAGGCCTCGAGACCTACATCATGGTGGACGCCAAGGTCGCCCATCATCCCGGACACGGGGGCGAAGAGGTCTTGCCCAGACTCGCGGCGGCCGGCCCGCACGTTCACCTTCAGGCCTGGGAGGACGACGCCAAGGAGCCCACCGGCAATCACATGAAGTTCATCACCAATGGTCAGGCGTCGGTGGTCGGCGGCAGCAACATCGGTGACGCCTATACCCACGTCGGCAGCAGCGACCCCGATAAGGACTGGTCAGACGCCAACGTCTCCATCACGGGACCCGCGGCCCAGGATCTGGTGAAGCTCTTTGCGAGCCGCTGGAATCCGCTGGTTGCCGACTCCGCTCACATCGACGCATCGGCGCTAGCTGATACCGCCCCTCCCCAGGGTGCCAAGGTCGCGGTCGTCTCCCACGCCCCCGGCATGGATTCTCACATCACCACCGCTCTGCTCAAGATGGCGGAGGGTGCAAACGAGACCGTACGCATCAAGAACGCCTATTTCATCATGACGCCGCCTCTGGAGATGATGATTCGCGGTCTCTTCGATAGGGGCATCAAGGTCGATCTCTTCACCAACTCCGGCACCAGCGTGGATGAGCCCACCATCGCGGGGGCGATCCTAAAGAGCGCCAAGAAACTCCTGGAGATCGCCGAGGAGATGGGCGTGCCCAATCTGGCCCGTGTCTATCTGAAAGAAGGCGCCACCCTCCACGACAAGGAGATGGGCATCGACGATCAGGCCTATGCGGTCAAATCCTATAACTGGCATCCCCGCTCCCTGATGCTGGAACACGAGACGGCATTCATCATCAACGACCCAGACGCCGCCGAGAAATTTGTAGATGATTTCGAGAGCGCCACTGGCGATCCTACGAACGCCACGTTGATCACACGAGCTAGCGACTTCCTCCTGCCCGCCCCCGGCCCGCAGGATGCGCTCTTCGAAATATTCACCAACGTGCTCTGACGCTCCTCGCCCAACCGGGCGCCGCGACTGAGCGGGATCAGCCGCCGAGATCCCAGAAGAACCAGGAGTAGCCGACCAGGACGGTGAAGCCATCGAGCTCGCCGTTCAACAACCCATCCGAGACCGCGGTCGAGCCGAAACGCGCGGTGACCAGAATGCTGCCCGGCCCGACCAAGAGATCGCCGGTCACCTCCCCGGCGCCACCGAAGACCAGGGCTGCGTAGCTCTGTGGATCTTGAAAACCGGGATCCACGGTGGTGGTCACGTAGGTGAGCACCGGCTCACCGGCCACCGAGATGCCCAAGCTGTCGGTGATCGGATAGCGCACGCGGATCGGCAGGGAGAAACCGAGGGCGTGGACCTGCCAGTCGAGGGTGCGCTCGGCGCCGGCGATCAGCTGTTGGGTCTCGCTACCGTGGAACAAATAGCTGGCGCGCAGGCCGGCGCTCACCTGGATCGGCCCGAGCCCAGCGCGCAGATCGGTCCCGAGGGCAAACCGGGGCGCGGCGATCACCCCAAAGTTATAGGCGAAGCCGCCGATCAGGTAGGCGCCCAGCATCCAGGCCGAGATCGGCGGGTCGAAATTGACCGTGGCCTCGTCCAGTACCCGCTCGTCGGCGAGCACCCGAATCCGGGCCAGGCGCGAATCGTCATCGGCCAGCAGGGTGGTCGCGAAACCCTCACCGTTGGCCCGCAGCTCGTCGGTGTGGCCGCCGGTGACCTCGAGCTGGAAGCCATCCGGTCCGAGGATGTTGCCGTGGTCATCGCGCACCTCGATCCGCAGGTCGGCCTGACGCGCTCCGGGCGCGACTTGGAGCTCGCCGGTGTTGGCCGGTCCAGGCACCATGGCGAGGGCCACCTCGTGGCGGGCGCCGCCGCTCACGAACAGGACCCGCGCGACCTGGTCCTCGGGCAACTGCTCGGGCAACACGACCTCAGCCTCGAGGCTCCCGTCCGTGGTCACGACAGCCTTGCCGCCGGGAACGGAGACCTCGATCGTCGGCGCCGTGATCAGATTGCCCGCCCCGTCGCGCACCAAGACCGGCAAGGCCACGGTGCTCCCGGCGGCGAACGTGCCGCTGGGCGACTCGACGTCGATGGCAGCCGGCGCCCCGATCACGACGCTGAACCGCACGGCGTCCTCGCCCGCGGCGGCGTCACCCTCGAGCCGGATCATCACCTCGTCCTCACCCGGCTCCGGGGGGGCATGATAGGGAACGGTCCACAGACCATCCGCGATGCGGATCGCAGCGCCGAGGGTTCCGCGGGCGGCCTCACCGATCGGGGGCGTGGTCGTCAACG
>JAUUZB010000942.1 GCA_030590185.1 Deltaproteobacteria bacterium | reverse complement strand
GATGGCCAACCGCTTCGACGGCGACGTGCGCCTCACCGCCGCCGCCTACAACGCCGGCCCGAACGCCGTGGAGCGCGCCGGCCGGGTGCCGGCGTTCAGCGAGACCCAGACCTATGTCAAGCGGGTGCTCAAGCTCTACAACCACTACCTGAACCACTGGAACACCGAGGGGATTGGGCGCTAGCGGCGATCAGATCTCTTTCCCTCTCGAGGCCGGCGTGGCTCCTTTCCAATGTTGAAATCCCTCGAGCACCTCGGTCGCAAGCTGTTGATCCGGATCCTGGCGCTGCTCTTTGGCGTTGCCCGGCGGCCGGTGGAGCTCGATGGTGCGCCCCACATCCTGGTGGTGCGCTTGGACGACCGGGTCGGCAACGCGGTGCTCCTCACCCCGTTGCTCACCAGCCTACGCCAGCGCTACCCGGACGCGACCATCGATCTGCTCGGCCACGCCAACCCGGCGGCGCTATTGGCCGGACACCCGGCCGTCGACCGTTTCCTCTCCTACCGCAAGGGCGCGCTGCTCGCCGCGGACGGCCCCTTGCGCACGCCGGGGCGCCTTCGCCGGATCGGCTATCGGCTCGCCATCGACGCGGCCAACCCCACCGACCCCTCGGTCACCCACGCTGTGTTGGTGCGCCTCAGCGGCGCTACGCACACGGTCGGCCCCGACCAGCCAGGGTTCGCGCGACTCTACTCGGCGCCGGCAACCATCGCGGCCGAGGCCGTTCACGAGATCGAGCTGCGACTCGCCCTGCTCGGCCCCCTGCCCGGCGAAGGTGCGACACGCGGCCTCTCCCTGCCAGCGCTCGGCAGCCCGCCGGCGGTGCCGCTGCTCGCTGACGGGGAACGTTTCGCGGTGGTCAACGTGGGAGCGCGCCTCGCCACCAGGCGCCTCGGGGCGGAGGCCTACGCTGCCCTCGGCGGGCTGATCGCCCAGGTCGGGTTGCGCCCGGTCTTCACCTATGGACCGGACGAAGAGAGGCTGGCCGAGGCCGCGGCCGAGGGCTGCCCAGATGGTCTGCCCGCCCCAGCCACCGGCCTGCCGAGCCTCGCCGCCTTGATGGCTGCCGCCGAGGCGGTGATCAGCTGCGACACCGGTCCGATGCACCTCGCGGTGGCGACCGGCACCCCGACCTGCGGTATCTTCTCGAACACCGATCCGGCGCGGTACGGGTATGGCGACGGGCCCCATCTGATCGTGGACGCGCGGGGATCACCGGACCTGCGGGGGCATCACCGGGAGATCCGAAGCTGGTTGGCCAAGCGGAGGCGGGGGACGGATCCGGCGTGAGCGCCTATATAAGGTAGGGCCCACCCCTGGAACCCACCTCCGGCATCACGTACTAAGAACGGCCCTGAGCCCCAGCCATGACCCCGCCACGAGACAACGCGATCAACCGCGCCAACACCTGGTTAGCGAACCGTGGCGACCTCTTTTGGATCGGCCTGTTGGCCGCCATCGGCGCCCTGATCTACCTGCCCTTCCTCGGCAGCTACCCGCTGTGGGATCCCTGGGAGCCCCACTACGCGCAGGTCGCCTGGGAGATGCAGGAGCGCAACAGCTGGCTGAACCCCTGGTACCGCGGCCTCGACAACTGGTGGTCCAAACCGATCCTGATGTTGTGGATGCTGCGCGCCTCCCTCGGTCTGTTCTGGGATCCGGTCAACAACTTCGCCAACAACGAGCTCGCCGCGCGGCTGCCCTTCGCGCTGTTCGCCATCGCGGGCGGTCTGCTCCAGTACCATTGGGGTTCCCGCCTGTTCGGTCGGCGGGTGGGTGTGCTCGCCGCGCTGATCCTGATCACCGGGCCGCAGTACCTGCTCCTCGGCCGGCAGGTGATCGTCGACATTCCCTTCGTCGCCACCTACGCCGCCTCCATGGGCTACCTGGCGGTGGGCCTGTTCACCGAGCGGCCTGCGGCGCCGGGCCCAGGGGCTAGTTGGTGGGCGCGGGCGCGTGGCATCTGGCGCCGGGACTGGCCGTTCATTGCCTTCTGGAGCCTGCAGGCGATCTCGATGCTCGCCAAGGGCTTCGTACCCCCGGCCCTCGCGGTGCTCGCCCTAACCGGCTACTGGCTGCTGACCTTTCGTTGGCGGGACTTCGCGACCCCCTGGAGGTGGCGCGGCTACCTGCCCAAGCGCGGTGGCATCGCCGTCGGCATCCTGGCCGCCGGGTTCCTGGTTGCCTGGCTGATCTCCCTGACCGCCCTGCGCCACCCGACCGGAGCGCTGCGTGGCCTGTCCCCCTTCGTGTGGCTGGCGATCACCCTGGTCGCCGAGCGCGCCTTTGTGTGGGTGGGCGCCTTCCGCTTCTGGCGCGACGAGCCGTGGCGGACCAAGTACGGCAAGCCGCTGATGGTCGTCGCCGGTGCGGAGCTCGGGCTGCGGGTCGTGCAACTGGTGCTGCCGGTCCTCTTCACGGAGCCGACCGCGGCGGTGGCCTTCTTGGTAGCGCTACGGGTCCCGCTGGTGGTGGCGGCGATTTTCCTCGTCAGCCGCCGTCCCGGGATCGGTGACGACGCCGAGACCACCTGTTGGCCCTCCTGGTCGATCGCGGTCGCCGGCCTCGGTCTGGCCGTGCTCACTAACCTCACCGCCGTGTTCGCGCCGTTGACCACCAGCCCGGCGGGACGCCGGGAGATGGCGCTCTACCAGGTGATCCTGATCGTCGCCGCGCTGCTCGGTGCCCTGTTCGGGCCTCTCCACGATCTGCCGCCGGTGCGGCACGCGCTCAACCTGCTCAGGCGCATGCGCGCCAGCTGGGGATTGGTGATCTTCTTCGCGGTGGGGGCGCCCTGGTTCATCTTCATGTCCCTCGAGCACGGCTGGCCCTACTGGAACGAGTGGCTCTATTACCACCACCTCGGCCGCGCCGCCGGCACCATCGACAAGCCGGGTCACAACTTCGACTTCTACCTGCTGCAGCTCGGCATCGCCTTCTTCCCCTGGTCCGGCTTTGCGGTCGCCGCGGGCTGGCGCTTCTTGAGTCGTTGTCAGCCCCTGACCAGCATCGCCGGCCGGCGCAACACCTTCATCTTGATGACCGCCGCCCTCCCCTACCTGTTCTTCACTCTCTCCGGCACCAAGTTCGCCCATTACGTGTTTCCGGTGGTCCCCTTCCTCGGGGT
>JAUUZB010000286.1 GCA_030590185.1 Deltaproteobacteria bacterium | reverse complement strand
CGCGAGGTCTACTACGCCCTGGCGGAGCTGACCCTGGCGGCGGGGCCAGCCTTTGAACCGGCCTATCGTATCGGCGCTGGGGGGAGCATCGGTCTGCTCTGGGAGCCGCTCGCCGCGCTGCGGCTCCAAGCCGAATTCACCTACCGTTTTGATCTTGCGGGGGACGACAGCGCCGGTGCCCACCTGTTCGGTGTCGAGCTGGCGGCCAATCTGGCCTTGAGCCGAAACCTGGCCTTGCGCCTCGAGCTATCGACGGTCCGGGATCGGCAGGAGGGCTTGGCCCAGTTCCTCTTCTACTATGATTGAGGAGCGCCGGCTCAGGTCCGCTCGAAGTGCCGCTCCCGCTCCCAACAGGTCACCACCTGATTGAACTTCTGCACCTCGGTGCGCGCGGCGTGCAGATAGTGCTCGACCACCTCCTCCCCAAACACCCGGCGGGCAAAGGCGCTGTTCTCAAAGGCCACGATCGCCTCGCTCAAGGTCCCGGGCACCCGGTCGAGATCCTCGGCCACATAGGCGTCGCCGGAAAAGGGCGGGGGTGGCTCCAATTTCTCCTCGATGCCGGCGAGCCCGGCCGCCAAGGTGGCGGCAAAGGCGAGGTAGGGGTTGGCGTCGGCGCCCGGCACACGGTTTTCCACCCGCAGTCCATTGCCTTTCCCGAGGACCCGGAAACCAGCGGTGCGGTTGTCGAGTCCCCAGGCGATTTGGGTAGGCGCAAAGGAGCCGGCCTCGTAGCGCTTGTAGGAATTGATGAACGGGGCGTACATGAGAGTCAGCTCGCGAGCGTAGGTGAGTTGGCCGGCGAGCCAGTGGCCGAAGATTGCTGAGCGGCCGTCCGCGGCCGAGGGATCGTAGAAGGCGCTGTGCTCCCGGGTCTCGTCCCAGAGGCTGCCATGGATGTGGCAGCTCGAGCCCGCGAAGCGCTCGTCCCACTTGGCCATGAAGGTGATCGCGACCCCATCGAGGGCGGCGATCTCCTTGACCCCGTTTTTGTAGAGCGAGTGGCGGTCCGCCATCTCCATGAAGTCGGTGTAGCGCAGGTTGATCTCGTGCTGACCCGGACCCCACTCCCCCTTGGAGAACTCCACCGGCACCCCGGCGGCGTCCATGGCGTTGCGAATCTTGCGGATCAACCACTCCTCCTTGGTGCCCTGTAGGATGTGGTAATCCTCGATGTACCAGCCGTAGGGTTGGAGGTCGTGGAAGTGCTTCTCCTTGGCGCCCTCGTAGGAGTCCCGGAAGACGTAGAATTCCAGCTCCGAGGCGCCCATGGCCACCCACCCCTGGTCGCGGGCACGGGCTACCTGTCGCTCCAGGATTTGCCGGGGCGCGATGGTGACCGGTGCGTCGCTCTCACCCCGGCGTAGGTCGCAGATGACGAAGGCGGTCTTCTCCAACCAGGGCAGCAGCCGCAGGGTGGAGAGATCCGGCACCGCGTGGATGTCACCGTAGCCGGTGTTCCAGCTCGCGAACTCGTACCCCGGCACCGGGTCCATCTCCACGTCGCAGGCCATCAGGTAGTCGCAGGTGTGCATGCCGCCCGCGGCGATATCGCTCAAAAAGAAGTGCCCGGTGATCCGCTTGCCCATGAACCGACCGAGCGGGTCCGTAAAGACGGTGACCACGGTGTCGACCGCGCCGGACCCCACGAGGTTGGTCAAGGTTTCCAGATCGATCATGCCCATGTCGTCCTCCGCGGGCAGTCTGGCACAGGGCAAACCGACCGAGCAACGTTCCGAAATACCAGGCGACTCGATATGGTGGGGCCAGACTGAGCAGGGAGCAGAGCCATGGCCAACGGATACACCGGCAAGTACCTACGCGTTGATCTCACCTCGGGGAGTATTGAGACCCACGAGCTCGAAGACCGCATCTATCGCACTTATTTCGGTGGTGGCGCCCTCGGTCTGTACTTTCTCTGCCAGGAGGGCGCGACCAAGGCGGAGCCGCTCTCCCCTGAGAACGTGCTGGTCATCGCGCCTGGCGTCACCACCGGCGCGCCGGTGAGCGGCGTGAGTCGTTGTTGTCTGAGCGCCATCTCACCGGCCACGGGCGCGGTCGGCGACAGCCAGGCCGGGGGCAGCATCGGTCCGCTGCTCAAGCGGGCCGGCTACGACGCGGTGGTGATCGTGGGCCGGGCGGCCGACCCTTCGTATCTCCTGATCGAGACCGATCGTGTCGAGCTCCGTTCCGCCAGCCAGATCTGGGGCAAGCCCACGGTGGAGGCCCACCACGCCCTGGTCGCTGAGCTCGGCGGCGACAAGAACCTTTCGATTCTCCAGTGCGGTCCCGCCGGTGAGAAGCTGGTGCGGTTTGCCTGCGTGCTCGGCGATGGCCACGACGTGTTCGGTCGCACCGGCATGGGTGCGGTGATGGGCAGCAAGAACCTGCGCGCCGTCGCGGTGCGCGGCAACGGCTCGATCTCCTTTGCCGATCCCAAGGGCTTCAAGGCCCTGAACAAGAAGGCTGCCCAACGCCTTCCGGACGCCGGCTTCCCCACCGCCCTGCGGGACTTCGGCACCCCGGGGGTGGTGAACAACCAAGCCGGGGCGGGCAACTTTGCCACTCACAACCACAGCCGGGGATTCCACCCGGAGCACACCAACCTGGATGGCTCGGCCTACCAACCGGAGATCGGCGCCGGCGCCACCACCTGCTACGGCTGCGTGGTGCGCTGCCGCAAGAAGGTCAAGGCCGAGGAGCCCTATCCCCTGACCGACGAGCTCGGCGGCCCGGAGCTCGAGACCCTCAGCGTGATGGGCACGAACTTGGAAGTCACCTCCGCCGCGGCGGTGGCGCGCGCTAGTCAGCTTTGCGGTCAGTACGGCATCGACACCCTGACCATGGGCGGTCTCGCCGCCTACGTTTTTGAATGCGTCGAGCACGGCTTGATCCCCGAGGATCGTCTGGAGGGTCAGGAGATCGCCTGGGGCAACGCCGAAGCGCTCTTTTGGTTGATCGAAAAAACAGCCGCCCGCGAAGGCATCGGCGACGTGCTCGCCGACGGCTTCAAGGCCGCCATCGCCGAGTTCGGCGCGCGGACCGCCCCCTATGCGATGCAGGTCAAGAACCAGGGCCTCGCCCTGCACATGCCCCAGGTCAAGCCGAGCCAGGCCCTCATGTACGCGGTCTGTCCGATTGGACCGGACCACCAATCCTCGGAGCACGACTGGTTGGCCACGAGCCCCGGGGAGGATCGCAAGGGCCTCGGGATCATCAACGGCACCGAGTCCGAGTCCTTTGACATCGACAAGGTACGGATGACCGCCTACTCCCAGTACTACTACAGCATGATGGATGCCCTGTGCCTCTGCATGTTCTGCTGGGGGCCGGGCAGCCTGTTCACCTACCAAGAGCTCGAGGAGCTGCTGCGCTGCGCCACCGGCTGGGACTGTACCCTCTGGGAGCTGATGAAGGCGGGTGAGCGGCGCATCAATCTCATGCGGCAGATCAACGCCGAGCGCGGCTTTCACCGCGAACACGACGCCCTGCCGGAGCGTATGTTCGAGCCGCTGCCGGATGGACCCTCCGAGGGCCGGCGGGTCGATCCCGATCTGTTCCCGAAGATGCTCGAGACCTACTACCGGGTCATGGGCTGGGATCCGGAGACCGGCAACCCGAGCCGGGGCAAGCTCGAGGAGCTCGGCCTCGACTGGATGCTGTAGGCCGCGACCGCCGATTCAGTCGGTGTCGCCCACCATTGCCTTTTTGATCAGGCCGCGGAGGTTGTCCGGGTTGAGCGGCACCGGGTTGCTCCTCGCCGTGGGCCGGAGCGCCGCCGCCTCGGCGAGTTCGTCGACGTCGCTGTCGGTGATGCCGACCTCGGCCAGGGTGTGCGGAATTTCGAGCTCCCGGCGCAGCTCGAGCACCCAGTCGAGCACCGCCGTAAAGCCCTCACCCTCGAGCCCAAGGTAGCTGGCGAGCAGGGTCATCCGCTCTTCCACCGCCGGCCGGTTCAAGCGCAGCACGTACGGCATCATCACCGCGATGGCGGTCCCATGGTGCACGTCGAACCTGCCGCCGATCGTGTGGGAGACGGAGTGCATGGCCCCGAGCCCCTTTTGAAAGGCGGTCGCCCCCATCAGGGAGGCGGCAAGCATCTGCGCCCGGGCGTTGATGTCCTCGCCCGTGCGAAAGGCGGTGACCAGCGAACGGCGCACGAGCCGCATGCCCTCGATGGCGATGCCGTCCGCCTGGGGATGAAAACCGAGGGCCAAATAGGCCTCCAGGTTGTGGGAGAGGGCGTCCATACCGACCGCGCCGGTGAGCTTGGGGGGCAGGCCGACGGTCAGCTCCGGATCGCAGATGACACGCGCCGGGACCATCTTGGGGTGGAAGATGATCTTCTTCTTGTGGAGGTCCTCATCCACGATCACCGAGGAGCGCCCGACCTCGGATCCGGTGCCAGACGTGGTTGGCACCGCCACCACTGGGGCCATGCCTTCCTCCTCGACTCGGGTGTACCAGTCCCCGACGTCTTCGAAATCCCACAGGGGCCGGCTTTGTCCCACCAAGAGGGCGACCGCTTTCGCCGCGTCCAGGGCGCTGCCGCCGCCAAAGGCGATGACGCCGTCGTGGCCACCGGCTTTGTAGGCAGCCACGCCTTCCTCGACGTTTTTGCCGATGGGGTTCGGTTGGACATCGGAGAAGACCGCGGTGGGCAACCCGGCCTTCTCGTTGATCGCCACCGTGTCGTCCACCAGGGGCAATGCCGCCAACCCGGGATCGGTGATCAACAACGGCTTGGTCATGCCGAGCTCGCCGCAGACCTCGGGCAACTCGCTAATGCGACCGGCGCCAAAGCGCACGGCGGTGGGGTAATTCCAATTTCCTACCAGCGACTCCGAGGTCATGCGATGCTCCTCTTTCTCTTGGTGGGGAGAACCAGCTTCTCGATCCAGTTGCGTACCTCGCACTCGCGGACCTGATTGTCGAGCACGTCGGAATCGATGCCGAGCTGCCAGGCCAAATCCTCGCGCTCATGATCAGCGTGCAGCGCCTCCATCATCTCGACACAGCGTAGGGCCGCCGCCTCGTCGCGAAAGAAGCCGCGCTTGATCAGCTTGCCGATGCGGCAGTTGATCAGCCGGGCCATCTCGTAGAGGTCGTACTCCGGGTGGTACTGAAGGCCCCAGAAGGTCCCCTTGCCGTGGGTCACGCAGGCGGATTGGATGCGGGTGTAGGCGTTGCCCGACAGGATCACCGCGCCGGGCGGAAGGTGGGTGACCTCGTCGACGTGGCTGATGAAACCATCGAAGACGTTCGGCTTACCGGCGTAGAGGGGATGGCCTCGTCCGGCGGCGGTCAGCACGATCTTGCGGGCGAGCCCCATCTCCCGACCCTGGGGGTGTGGCCGCACCAGACCACCGCCCGCGGCGACCACCGCGATCTGTAGGGCCCAACAGGAGCCGAAGCTCGGTACGCCGATTTCGTAGGCGCGCTTGGCGATGTCGATCTGACGATGCACCTGCGGGTCGTCATCGAAGATCGTCAGGCTGCAGCCGGTCCAGGCGATGCCGTCATATTGCTCGAGCGCCGCGCCGTCTGGCAGCTCAGCGTCCGGATCGGCGGGAAAGAGCTTGTCGCAGGTGGCGCCGGGCAGATTACGGATCAGCATGTTGGCGTAGAGGTCGGCGGCGATGCCGGCCCCCCCGGCGACGAGATCATCGCGACCCACCTTGGCGTAGCCATCGATCACCAGGAAACGGACGTCGTTAGCCATGGTTCTACTCCTCGGCTCAGGAATCGAGCTCAGCGATGATTCGCGGTAGGTCGGCGTGACGCGCGCAAACCGCGTCGGCGGTGTTGCCAGGCTCGTCGGTCGCCCGCGAGGCGGTGAACAGCACGGCTTTGATATCCAGCGCCTGGGCGCCGGCGATGTCGTTGTGCTGGCGGTCGCCGATGTGGACCATCTCGGTCAGGCGTACCCCCACCGAGTCGGCCGCCACCTCGAACATGCTGGCGTGCGGTTTGCACCGGGTCACCTCATCGGAGAAGGCAAAGCCGGAGAAGTGCTTCTTGATGTCGTGCTTCGCCAACAGATCGCGCAACTGCGCGCCGGGGGTGAAGACCGCGTCGGAGCAGATGCAGAGTTTGTATGTGCCGGCTAGCTCGGCGAGCGCCCCGG
>JAUUZB010000898.1 GCA_030590185.1 Deltaproteobacteria bacterium | reverse complement strand
CCGGGATCGAGCAGCCAGGCCGCATTGGCGAGGATCTCCGCCTCTTGCCAGCGCTCCTGCGTGACAGCCGCGCGGGCCTTGTCGAGCAAGCGGTCGGCCTCGCCGGGGGGTGCAGACGGAGGTGGGGGCTGCTGCGGAAGAGTCTGCGCCGGCCCAGGCCCGTTGGTGCCGGTCTCCATCAGGAGGATGGCCACCAACGTAACGCCCAGCGCCGCGACGCTCGCCAGGATGAGAATCCCAGGGAGCCGCGTCGAGCCGGTTGGCCGCGAAGCGATCCGCGTCGCCTCTAGATTCGCGACAGGATGATCCGGCCCCGGGGGCTCGGTGATCGCCGTTCGCTCAACCGGCACCAACTCCCGCTGGATGACGTCAGTCTTCTCAATTTGCTCGGGCTCTGGCTCGGCGACATCACCATCCGGCGGCAGGACGCGGGCATCCGACGTCGTGACCTCGGCGTGGGGCTGGGTGACCTCAACGGGGAGCACACCTTCGGGCACGCTGGTGTACGGATCGGTCGGGACGTTGAATTCGTCTTCTGCCTCGGGCACGCTGGTGTACGGATCGGTCGGGACGTTGAATTCGTCTTCTGCTGCCGGCTTGGGCTTCTCGTCGGTCTTTGTCACTACTTCACGCGGGCCCGGGGAATCGATTCCGGTACCCTCGGTCGGGCGCCGCCGATCCATCCCCATTGGTCATCTGGAATCCTGGGCCGTGTCAAGCACGGCGGGATTTTCGGGCGTCGTCGCGCCCCGGCCCGCCGCTCGGTCCTGCGCCGGAGCGCCCGCCAGGCGGCTACTCGATGGCGAAGCTCTCCGGCTCAGAGGTGCCCACGTCGGCGGCAAACGTATCCGCCGCCAGCTCGGTCAGCGTGCTGCCATCCCAAACGAACCCCCCGAGCGCGGTGGTCGCGTCATCGAACGCCGCGCCGAGGATGGTCCCGTCTTCGCCGGTTGCGCGCAGACGGATCCAGCGGTGCAGGCCGGCGCCGCTGAGCAGGGTGGCCTCGTTCGACCAAACACCGGCCACGTCGAGGGAACGATAGCGGAGCTCCCCCGCCGCCGCGCCCCACACCAACAGCCCCCCGGTCCCAGGCGCGCCCCAGGCGAAATCGAAGGAACGGAAGGTGTCGAAGCTCAGGTCCGTCGAATGAACCACGTGATCGACGAATCCGGCGCCGTCCCAGGGACAGGAGTTGAGCTCAGCGCCGGTGGTGCCGGCGGTGAGCCTGATGTCGTTGGTGCCGGCGGCGGGGTTTGGCTGCACCGACAAGAAAACGATCGAGGTCCCGGCCGTGGCACAGGGATACTCCCCCGGCGCGCTCCAGCCGGAGGTTAGCTCCCGGTAGACCAGGTCCTTACTGCTCACCGTTACGGCCAGCAAATCGCCACTGTTGCCCTCCCAACCGAGGGCCACGCGTCCGAGGGCTGGGTTGGTTCCGGCTTGCATGTCTGCGAATTGCCCGAAGCCGTCACCATCCCACACCCAAATGGCAACGTGATCGTTCGTTTGCTCACCGGCCACTAGACCGATCGCATCACCGCCAGCCTTTGACGCGAGCTCAACGGTAACGAAGAGTACGTTATCGGGGTTGCTGGTGTCGTCGAGCTCCTGCTCCGCGCCCCAGACCCCGTCCCAGGTGCGATAGGCGAGATCGAAGGTAGGCAGGCTCGATAACTTGCGGTAGACCAACAGCGCCTCGCCACTGACCGACTCGTAGGCGACGTCGAAGTGAAAACTCTGGCTGGTTGGGATCGAGGTCCAGATGTCGTCGATGCCCGGCGTCTCCGTACAACCCCCGTTGCAGACGTAGGCATCGAGCCAACCATCCTCGCGCTGCACGACGATGATCACCTCCTCCGGAGTCACTGGCGAGCGCGCCACGCGCAACGAGTGGATCGGGCTGGCGGCGGCGGCGAGCTCGACCTCGGCGGTCCAGGCGCTGCCATCCCAGGTGCGGGTCTTCGGGCTGGCGACGCCATCGGCGCCGGTGGTCGAGCGGTAGTAGATCTCGAGCGACGACGCGCAGGCGGCATCGGCCGAGTCGACAAATGCATCGCAGTCGTTGTCCCAACCATCGGCGCAGTTGGCCTCGTCCGTGGACTCGACGAGGTCCGGTGCGCACGACGTGCCGCAGGTCCCAGGGTCATCTTCGCAGTCATCCGCCGTGGCGGCGTCGACCCAACCGCCGGCCGCGCCGTCGGGGTCACTGCAGGCATCTCGGGTGTCGCCGTTGTTGGTGTACCCATCGCCGTCGGCGTCCCGGAAGTAGGTCGCGCAGGCGGTGTAGCAGGCAGCACCGGTCTCAGCTGTGTCGTCGCAATCCTGATCGACGCAGTGGGTGTCGGCGTCGTCGTCGGTGCAGTCCAGCTGACAGAATGGATTGGCGTCATCACAATCAGCGCCGGAGGGACAGACAGCGTCGATGGCGCCGTCGTCGTCGCCATCCTTGTCGACCGGCCCCATGTCGCAGAAACCGGCCGTACAGGTGGCGGTGCCGTAGCAAGGATCGACGCAGTCACTGGCGTCGATACAGTCGGTCACGACCACGTTGCCATCGAACACGGTCAGGGCGTCCGCCAGCGTCGCGCTGCGGCCGGCGAAATCGGTCACCGTGAGGTCATAGACCCCGGCGTCGAGTCCAGCTGGCACCGTGGCTCGAAGCTCGGTGGCGTCGACGTAGGTAACGTCGTCGAGCGCCATTCCGCCTACCTGGGCTGCGTACTGGCTGTCGATCGTCGAACGGGAGCTGTCGGCGTAGCTCACGAAGATGTCGAGGGGATAGCTGCCCACAATGGTCACCGAGGCAGCCTCGCCAACCTCGAGGCGGTTGGGTTCCAAGCTGTCGACGACCGGCACCGACGATCGGTTGTCGGTACAGGACGGAGCGCACGCGAGAGAGGCGCCGAGCAGCAGCCAGCCGGTTGTGTGACGTCGCGGGGGCATCTCGCTCCTCTCTCCTGCCCCCCCCGTACAGGTAGAATAGGACAAACGGTCACCATTGAGAAATCGGTTAGGGCATGATGCACCAGGCGGTCTCCTTGATGGAGTCGGCCCGGGCCGATGCATGAAGACCATGGACGCGGCGTTGGCGGCGCTCTACAGGGCCGGCACCATCGATCACGCCGTCGCGATCCGCTACGCGCGCAGCCCAAAAGCGATCCCGAGGTCGCCCTCCGAGGCCGTACAGACCGTTTGACACGCCCCCCCGGCGGCCGTATGACCCTG
>JAUUZB010000267.1 GCA_030590185.1 Deltaproteobacteria bacterium | reverse complement strand
GCTGCGGCGAGCGCCGCTGGTGCTGCTGCGGGCGCCGCGGGAGGCGGCATCTTGGCTGGCGCCAGCGTCGGCTCGGCCGCCGCCTCCGGTGCCGCTGCCGCCACAGGCACGGTCAGCACCTTCGCGTTGCAGGCCGCCTCGGCGGTCATCACCGCGGTCCTCTCCATCATCAATGCCAAGGCCCAGCACACCGCCGCCGCGAAATCAGCGGACGCGGCCGAGGCCAAGAACGAGGCAGAGCGCTGGCGCAGCCTCGCCGACATGATGCAGGCGCAGCTCGAGGAAGAGAACGCCATCATGAAGATGATCATGGAGTCGAAGAACAAGACGGTCGACGCCGTGATTCAGATGATGAACTCTATGTTCGCGACCCAGAACAAGATGATGTCGGCAGGGATGACCCGCTAGCGCCGACCGCTTCACCGAGTTCTATCCGTGCAGTTCCATCTGGGCGCCGTCGGCACACCGGCGGCGCCGTTTGACCCCCCTGTCCACACCGTCGAGCTGCCCAGCGGTCCGGTCGCCTACACCGATGATGGTGAGGGTCCGTGTCTCGTTTTAATCCACGGCCTACCGGGCTCGGGGCGCGATTTCCGCTGGCTGGGCCCCTGCCTCGAGGGCCTGCGAGTCGTTCGGATCGATCTGCCCGGCTTTGGCGATACGCCGCTCGCCACCCGACCGAGCGCTCGGTTGCACAACCGCGGCAGCTTCGTGGCCGAGGTCCTCGCTGCGCTGGGGCTCGAGCGGGTGGTGCTGCTCGGTCATTCCTTCGGGGGGCCGCTAGCGGTGGAGGCGGCCGTCCGCAGCCCGGATCGGGTGGTCGGGCTCGCGCTCCTCTCCTCGGTGGGCTCGAGAATTCACCGCGGGAAACGGTCCTTTGGCCCATGGCGCCTGCTCTCCACCGGACTGCGCACCGGCCTGGGACGTCGGCTGTTGATGCCCCAATTGCGGGCCGGCTTCCTCAAGTCCGGTTTCCCGCGCTCCACACCCGACGAGATCCTGGTGCAGACCGCACACTGCATCGCCTGGACCCCGATCGACCGCCACCGCCGCAACCTGCTCGGCCTGGATCTCCCAACCCTGATTGCCTGGGCCGAGGACGACCCCTTGGTGGAGCCGGCCATCTCCGAGGAGCTGGCCGCGGCCTGCGGCGCGGGCCCGCGGCTGAGCTGGCCGACCGGAGGCCACAATATCCAAAAGACCCACGCCCGCGAACTCGGCCGGGCGCTGAGCGAGTGGTTGCCGAAATTGTGGGCGGACTTCGGGACAGGGAATCGGTGACCACGGCGGGGATCGCTCGCGCTCGCGCTCGTGGTCGCGCTCGCGTTCGTGGTCGCGCTCGTGGTCGCGTTCGTGGTCGAGCCGGGCCACCCCGTCGATGATCCCAGGCGCTCAGCCGCTCAGCCGCTCGGTTGCGCGAGCTCGGCGGCCGCCCGCTCCACCAGCTCATCCTCGGACGGGAAAGTGTCCACCAGGAGCTGTCGGGTAGCGCGTGCCTCCTCCGGCTCACCGGCGCGGTCGAGCATGACCGCCGCGTTGTAGAGCGCGATCACACCGAACCGGCCGCTGAGCCGGTCCTTGTGGGTCTCGAAGAAGAACAGGTAGGCCGCCGCCGCGTCAGCAAACCGCCCGCTCGCCTCCAACTCCTTTTGGATGACGTGCAGGGTCGCCTGCTGCTCGATCCCCGCGAGGCGGTTGAGCTCCTCGTCCGGACAGTGGAGCTCTTTTTTGCCGAGTCCGACGACGGTGTCGCGCAGGGTGCGGTACTCACCGCGCTGGTTGATCAGGTCGGTCAGCAGCAGCGCGGCGTAACAAGCGATCGAATTGGTTGGATTAGCCTCGATGACGGCGCGGAAGCCAGCCTCGGCTGGCTCGAATTGGTTGAAGGTGTAGTAGATCCGTGCCCGGAGGTAGATCGTCTCGACCCGTCGACCGCCGCGGGCGCCCATCACCTCGAGGTAACGCTCGCTGGCGTCGAGCAGCTTCTGGTGTAGCTCTGGGATCGGTTTGGGCGCGACACCGTCGAGCTTCGGGGGAGCGGCGCGCTCGGCCGCCTTGACCGCTGCCTGCAACGCGAGCATCGCGCCTTCGACCGCCTGTTCGCGCAGGTCGCGCTGTTTTTGTTCGGTCGCCGTTGCTAGTCGTGTGACCGCCAGCTCGTAGGTCTCGGCCGCCGGCTCAAAGCGCTCGCCCGCGAACAGGAGCCCGGCCTGGTAGAAGGTCATGAAGGCAGGGTAGTGGGCGCGACTCGGGACCGGGTGCTCCGCAAAGAGGTCGAGGTAGGTGCGATAGAGCCCGGCGGCACGGTCGAGGGCGGCGGGACGTTCTGATTCCGGCAGGCCCTTGGCGCGTAGGTGACTCTGGATTGTTGCCTGGCGCAAGGCTGCCTCGGCTGGCGCCTCGTCCCCGGGCTCGTGGTCTGGCTGGGCGCGAAGTTTGGCAACCTGTCCGGCTAGCCCGGCCGCCAGCGCCGCGAGGTCCGCCCCAGGATCGCTGAGTTGGGTGAGAGTCAGGATCTGGACGCCATGCCTGAGGTGTCCGGGGGCGTCCGGATAACCCGCCGCGAGCGCCGCGAAAACGGTGAGGGCGTCGGCGTGGCGGTCCCGGCCTCGGTACCAGCGGGCGAGCTCCTCGAGCATGGCGGGCGCCTCCGCCTCTCCGGCCAGCGCCGCGAAATCCTCCGCAGCCCCGGCCGCCTCGTTCCCCGGTTGGTTGGCGAAGGCCCAGAGATAATCCGCGAGGCCAGCGCGACGTAGCGCCGCGCGGAAATCGGCGGTGGTGCCGGGCAGCTCGCGTGCGGCGATGTCGACCACCGCACCAAAGGCCCGGCGGCCGTTTTGCCAATCCCCATTCTCGGCGAAACACCCGGCCTGCCGGTACTTCACCGGGCCGTACAGGCCCGACGCCTCGAGGGCGCCGGCCTTTTCGTAGGCCGCGAGTCCTACCTGGATCTCCGTGCACGGGGTCGCCTCGACGAGCAGCTTTGACGTCAGCCCGTTCGCACCGTTGACGTCTGGGCCGGGGTCGAGGGCGGCAGGTCGTCGTGTCACGTCGCGGCCCGCCGTGGTATCGTCTGAGGGGATCGAGAAGTCGGATAGGTCGACGTCATCCACCGCCGGTCCGCCACCCGGGGGGGGCTCACCGACTACCACGTCGGCCATCATGTCGGCCGTCGTCACCGGCGCCTCGTCGGGTAGCAGCTCCGCGGTTGGTGGATCGGTCGGTGAGGTGGATGGGCCGGGTGTTGCCGGACCGGGGGCCGGTGGCTGTTGCGGCTGTCCCCCGGCGCAGGCCGTTAGGCCGATGCCGATCAGGAGCGTTAGAGTTCGCATGACGTTCCCCGTGCGTTGGTGGGATCTGATACGCCAAGCCAGCGGGCAGCCACAAGCCGGCCTCACGAGTCTGAACACTCGATCCGAGCTCGACCGTGGGGGGACGGTCCCCTCCTTCGGGGCTACGGCGAGGGCCCGAGCCGAAAGAGCATACCCTCGGAGCCGACCGCGACCAGGGTGTCCTCGCCTACCTCTCGAATCCGGGTGAGGCTAAAGTGGAATGGCGTCTGGCGAGCGTTGACGCCGGCCGGGGAGTACCGGGTCGCGCGGTACCAGCTGGCGTCGTCGTCGAGGCTGTGCAGGATTTGTCCGGCGTCACCAACGACAACGAGCTCGCCGTCGCGAGCCCAGGCGTCCGCGGCGTAGCCGAAGTTGGGCACCTGTGTCGCCTCCCAGGTGACGCCGAAATCTCCGCTCCAGTAGACCTGGCCGCTGCCGAAGCCAATGTTGGAGACCACCATCGTGTCGCCGGTGAAGGCGATGCGGTCGATTTGATCCCAGCCGGGACCGTATCCACCGGTGCTCCAGGTGGCACCTTCGTCATCGCTCATCAGAACGGTGCGATTGCACCCGACGGCGGCGCGTTGGCCCGCCGCCCACATTCCGTCGACCACGAAGCCGCAATCGCCAGTCGCGCTCCAGCTCGAGCCGTCGTCGTCACTGCGCAGCAACACGCCGCTCGCGTCGCCGGCGATGGCGCCGTTGGGCGTGAAGGCGAGGTTCCAGATCACGCTCGAAGCTCCGGTGGAGATCAGCTCCCAGCTATCGCCGTCGTCGACGCTACGATAGACAGTGCCGCCGTCGCCGCCCAGGAGCGCGATACCCCGGGCGCAGTCGGCGCTGATCATGCGGATGCCGGGGTCGAGCGCTTCGGTCCACGTCAGGCCATCGTCGCTGATGAGGATGCGTCCGGAGGAGCAGGACACGCAGTTGGTGGTGCTCGCGACCCAACGCACACCGGTGTGACAGATGCCGCTGAAAAAGAAGTCGGTGTTGCTGTTCGCCCGGGTCCAGGTCTGACCGCAAGGGGCCGCCCGCGAAATGGCGAGCGGCCCATTGGCTAGGGCTAGGCCGCGTTGTGTCTCATTTGTGGATCACGATGCAGCCGCAGCCCGTCAGTCGGAGTCCTTGAGCAGGCCGAGCTCTCGCAGGTCCTCATCGCTCAACAGGGGGCCGTCCGGGTCGAGCCGCAGGTTGTCGCCGGTCCATTCCCGCGGGCCCGGCTCCCCGCCTTCGCTCGGTTCGGTTGCCGCCACCCGGGCCGCCGTGATCGACTGCGTCTCGAGCTCGGTCCACTTCTCCAGGGTTTTGATCTTGGCTCCTAGTTTGGCGGTCTGCTGGTCGAGATCCTCGCGTCGGCCCTCGAGCGCCCGGCGGTGTTCGTCGAGCACGCCCCGATCCGCCTCCAGGACCTTCTGCTTCTGCATCATTTCCTTCCAACGGCCGAGCAGATCCGCCTCACGCTGGTCGATCTCCTCCTCGCGGGTGTCCAGAGCCCGATCGCGGTCTTTGATGAGCTGAAGGTGAGGCGGCAGGGTTGTGGTGACGCTCGGTCGCTGCTCATTGCTGTCGGCGAGCGCGGCGCTCATGCCCTGTTGTTCGCGGCTCTCGCCAAAGACGTTGCGTCGCTCCGGCTTGCGAGCGCCAGCGTCAGCGGTGATTTCGCCACCCTCGGTGGCGACCAGGGCCCAGGCGGCAGACCCCATGTCGGCGAGATCCCGTTCATAGTCGGACACGGTTCGCTCGAGCGTCTCGATCCTGGCGGTGAGTCGTAGGCGCTCCTCATCGGCGCTCGGGTCGACCTCGGCGGATGGCGGGTTGGCGTCGGTCTTGGTTCTCCGACTCGATTCTAGCGTCGCCAGCGCCGCCCGCTCGGCGTCGACATCTCGTTCGTGGCCGTCCCGGTCCGCCTGCAGTTTGCGGCGTGCCTCGTCGAGCTCTCGGCGCCCGATCCGCAACTCTTCCTCCTGCTGCGCCAGATCGGCCTCGCGCAGGCTCGCCTGCTCGTTGATCTGCTCCTGGAGAAGGTCGAGGGCTCGCTCCCCGGCGCGCATTTCCTCCCGGGCCTTTTCTGCCTGCCCGTCACTCGTCGCCCCGCGAGCCACCAACTCCGCCTCCAAGCCACGGGCCTTCTCTGCGTGGCGGGCGCGTTCCTGCGCGAGCTCCTCACCGAGATCGTCGAGCTGCGCCACGAGCTCCTTGCGTTCTCGGACAAAGGCCCGGGCCTGGCGCTCGATTTCCTCGCCACGTTCGGCGGCTTCCGCCTCGAGGGTTTCAATCTCGGCCCGAAGGTCACGTCCCTGACGCTGGCTTTCGGCCAGACGTTGCTCGACGTCGGCCCGCGTTTCCTCGAGCTCATCCCGTTGCTCGACGAGCGCCGCTAGCTCCTTGTCAAATCCCTCCTCCCGGGCCCGTTGGTCCCGCTCGAGCTCCCCGACCTGGTCGGCGGTCTCTCCGCGCTCCTCCTCGCTGTGCCGCCGCTGCGTCTCGACCTCCTGCTCGAGCCGTTCGATCCGTGTGGCCGCCTCCTCGAGGCGCCCGCGGAGGCTGGTCTGTTCGGACTCAGCCTGCTCGGTCTCTCGGCGTTGCTCGGCCAACGTATGGTCGTGGCTCGAGCGTTGCTCGCGCAGATCGCGCTCGAGCTCGGTGATCCGATCTCGGTGGGTAACGAGTTTCTCGCGCAGCTCTGCGGCAGTCCCGAGCTGCGCGGTTCGATCCGCGACCTCCCGATCTTGCTTCTGCAGCTCGCGGGCGCGGTCACCGAGGGTCCTCTCCCGTTCCTGGAGCCCGCGTCCCTGGGCATCGAGCTCTGCCCGGGCCTGTTCGAGCTGCAACCGTTGCGCCGCGAGCTCCTCGCCTTGGTCGGCGAGCTCGCGAGCGCGGGTGGCGATTCCTTCGCTCGTCGTGGTGAGCTCATCCCGATCGGCGTCGAGCCGGGCCCGCCCCGCGGTGATCTCCTGACGCTCGACGGCCAGGGGCTCTTGCATCTGCGCT
>JAUUZB010001163.1 GCA_030590185.1 Deltaproteobacteria bacterium | reverse complement strand
GGAGCAGGAAAGACGCGTCTTCGGCGCGCTCGGGGTCGGGTTCGATGATCACGACCTGCTTGCCGGCCTCCTCGAGACGCAGGGCCAGATCGAGACCGACCCGATCGGCGCCGAGGATGATCACGTGGCGCGTCGGCTCCGGGTGGGGCCAAATGATCGGCAACAGGAACTGCACCGTGTCGGGGGAAACTAACAGGTGGACCTTATCCCCGTGGTGCAAGGTGTCGTCACCGCGCGGCACGATCGCCTCACCGCCGCGGCTAATGTAGAGCACCAGGAACGACTCCAGGTCGCCGAGCTCGCGCAACTCCTGCAGGCTGCGGCCGATGGCCGGGGAGTCCTCGGCCACCTTGAAGCCGTACATCTCCACCTGCCCGCCGGCCAGGGTCGCGAAGTCGTAGGAGCCGGGCAGCTCCATCATGCGCGCCAGGGACTCGACCGTGAAGGGCTCCGGATTGACCACGTGATGGATGCCGAGCTCCCGCATCGGCAACACCGTGCCGGCCTCGCCGTACTCCGGACTGCGCAGGCGCACGATGCGCGACGGCACCCCGAGGCGGGTGCCGACCATGCCAGTGACCAGATTTACCTCGTCGCTGGAGGTGACCGCGATCAACATGTCGGCGCTACGGGCCTCGACCCCTTCGAGCACGCTCGGCAGCGCTCCGTTGCCCCGCACCGCCAAGACCTCCATGGTTTCGTTGAGGGTCCGCACCCGCTCGCGGTCCGTGTCGATGATCGCGACCTTGTGGCCTTCGCCGGAGAGTTGCTCGGCGAGCGAGCTTCCGACCACGCCCGCGCCCACGATGACGACTTTCATGGCGTCCGTTCCGCCGCACCGACCGCATCGGCCGCATCGGCCGCATCGGCCGCGGCACAGATGTCATGGTAGAGCTTGCGGTTGATCTGCACCACCAGCTCGCGCACCTCCTCGCGGCTCAGGCGGTGTCGCGGGGTTGGGGCGAGGTGCGGCTCCAGCGGTGTTTGGATGCTCTCGGTGGTGATCAACGCGCCGAGGATCCCGACCAACAGCCCACCGGCCGCAAGCGGCAGGGTGATCCCCTGATCGAGCTCGTCCTGGCCGTAGAGCACCCAACCGACGCTCGACACGGCGATCCCGGCCGCCGCGGTGGCGAGCCCGGCAAAAACCCAGGCGCCACGGCTCTTCATCTCTTCGCGGGTACGGTCGATCAAGGGGTCGCGACCGGCGAGCTTGGCCAGCTGTGCGTCGCTCAGCGATATGTCCCCCCAGAAGACCTGCCACTGGTCGATCACCGGCACCGCCGGCTCGTGGATGTCGGTGATGTAGAGCTGCGGCAGATCCTTGGCCGCGGGGCAGAGCTGATCTGCCCGGGCGGGGCCAGCCCACAACGAGCAGAGCGCCGCAACAACGACGCCGGCGCGCCATGCCTGGCTCCGGCTCACGGGGTCGCCACCCTCTCTAGCGCCGCCGCGACCCGATCGAGGGCGACCGCCCGCTCCAACCGATCACTCGGATGAAAGCCGCCAAAGGCGCGGCCGAACAGGCCAGCCGTGGTGCGCTGCAGCACGCCGGAGAGCTCACGCCCCGCGTCGGTGAGGCTGATCATGACCGTACGGCGGTCCGCGACGCCGGTCTGGCGCGAGGTCAACTGCCGCTTCTCGAGCAGGGCGATGTTGCGGGTCATGGTGCTGACCGCGAGTCCCTGGTCGACCGCCAAGTCGCTGATCCGTACCCCATCATCCTGTTCCGCCAAAAAGAGCAACACCCGAAGCTGGGAGACCGAGACCTCGTGGTCAGCCGCGGTCTGGCGCTCGAGCCGAGCCAGAGCGCTGGCCAGCCGCTTGAGGGAGCGAAATAGACGTTGGTCGTTCGACGGGCGCCGCATCAACACATCCCAGAGGGCAGGCTCCTATCACCATGCTCTGCCCACGGAAAGAGTGTGCAGCTGGGCCAACCTCACCTTGATCGCCTCACTCGCCGCCTGGCTGCCGGTGAAGAAGGGCGCGAACAGGCCGTCCTGCTCGAGCGCGTTGCCATCACTCTCCAACACCTCGAGGGCCTGGCGCAGGTAACGGGCGGCAGCGGTCTTGTTGGCGGTCGCCACCAGGTCGCCGAGCAACCAGGCAGCCGGCCACAACTGGGGCTCGAGAAAGAGGCTGCGGCGCAGCGCCTTGATCGCCGCTTCCTCGTCACCGAGTCGCATCTGGCAGACCCCGACTCGCAGGTGCAGGTCCGCCGCGAGATCCGCCTTGAGCAAAGCGCGCTCATAGCGCTCGAGCGCCCCGTCGAGGTCACCGCTGTCGAGGCGCTTGTCGCCCGCCTGGCGCAGGCGATCCAAATCGCTAGCCGGCGGCATCGAACGCAGCTGCGAAGGGCGGGGCGCCGGCGGGGGGGACGGCTCTTTGGGCGCCAGCTGCTCGAGGGCGCGCACCGGCGTCGGCCTGGTGGCGGACGGCCCACAGCCCGACCTCGAGGCGCTGCTCCTCGGCGCCGGGCAGGTGGAGGAGCTGCCGGGCGGCGAGCGCCTGGTGACGGTGCGCTTGGGCTTGGACGCCGCGGCCTCGGCCACCGTGCG
>JAUUZB010000551.1 GCA_030590185.1 Deltaproteobacteria bacterium | reverse complement strand
CTGCTCCTGGATATCATCACCATGTTGGTGACCATGTTTCTTTCGCTGACGGTGCACGAATTCGCGCACGCGGCGGCGGCGAAATACCTAGGGGACGACACCGCCGAGCGAATGGGCCGGCTCACCTTGAACCCACTCGCCCACATTGACCTGATCGGCACGGTCGGCCTGCCGATCCTGTTGGTGGTGACCGGCAGTGGGTTCTTCTTTGGCTGGGCCAAGCCCGTCCCCGTCACGCCTACTCGTTTTGACCGGCGCTACAGCATGCGTACCGGCATGATGATCACCGCCGTGGCCGGGCCGGTATCGAACCTGATCATGGCGGTGTTGGTGACCGCCGTCCTCGCGGTGCCGTATCATGCCGGTTTCCAGCTGCCGGCGGCGTTTTACCTGTTCCTCCAGAACATGCTGATGCTCAACGTCGCCCTCGCGGTGTTCAACATGATCCCGGCCTATCCCCTCGACGGCCAGAAAGTGATCGCCGGCCTGTTGCCGACCGAGAGCGCCATCCGTTTCGAGCGCTTCAACGCGCGCTACGGCTCCTGGATCCTGATCGCGGTGATCATGTTTGGCTCGCCGATTCTGATCATCCCGATCCGTCTCCTCCTCTCCCTGCTATTGACGATCTTCGGCATGTGAAGCGTGCCTGGAGTAGCTGATGCCCAAGTTCAATCTCCGGGTCGTGTCCGGCATGCGCCCCACTGGGCAATTGCATCTCGGCCATTATTTCGGTGCCCTCGTTAATTGGGTGAAGGCCCAGAACTCCGGCGACTACGAGCGCACCTATTTTTTCTCGGCCGACTGGCACGCCCTGACCACCGGGTATCGGGACACCAGCGAGCTGGCCGCGTCGCGCCGGGAGATGATCGCCGACTGGATCGCCGCTGGCATCGACCCGAAGAAGTCGACCATCTTCTCCCAAGCGTTGGTGCCGGAGCACGGCGAGCTGGCAACCCTGTTCGGGATGATCACCCCGATGCCGTGGCTGGAGCGGGTGCCATCCTATAAAGAGATGCGCCAGGAGATGGCCGATCGGGACCTGTCGACCATCGGCTTCCTCGGCTACCCCGTGTTGCAAACCGCGGATATCGCCATGTACCTCGGCACCCACGTGCCGGTGGGGGAGGACCAGCTCGCGCACATCGAGCTCTCCCGACAGGTCGTCAAGCGCTTCAACAAGTACTACGCCGAGATTTTCCCAGCGCCCAAGGGGCTGGTCACCGAGACGCCGCGGCTGCTGGGGTTGGACGGCCGTAAGATGTCGAAATCCTATGACAATGCCGTCTACCTGGCCGAGCCCGCCGAGGGGCTGAAAAAGAAATTGATGTCGGCCCCCACCGACCCGCAACGGGTCAAGCGGACCGACCCGGGCGACCCGGCCAAGTGCAACATCTTCTCGTACCAAAAGCTCCTCCAGGGGGAGGATGAGCTCGCGGAGATCGCCGAAGGTTGTCGGACCGCGGGTATAGGTTGCGTGGATTGCAAAAAGAAGCTGCTCGGCGCCCTCGAGATCTTCCGGGAGCCATTGCGGCAGCGTCGCGAGGAAGCCCTCAACTCGGGCGAGGTGGATGACGTGATCCGAGAGGGCAGTGACCGGGCACGCGAAGAGGCGCGCCAGACCATGGAGCAGGCACGGGGGGCCATCGGCCTGTGAGTGGCAGGATCGCTAGGTTTTTCGCGCGGATCGGATCTTCCGTCCGCCGCCTCTGGAGCTGGGTTTTCGGCCGGCGCGGGCCAACCGCGCTGCCCGGGGGGCCGGTGATCGATGCGGAGTTCGAGGAGATCCCGGGCGAGCCACCAGCGGTCGCGGTCGAGGCGCCTGGGACGCAGCCCCAAGAGGTTGTGGAAGCACGCGCGGAGGAAATCGAGGCACGAGAGGTTATCGAGGCTCCTGCGGAGGAGGCTGAGCCTGAGCCTGAGCCTGAGGAGGTTATCGAGGCTCCTGCGGAGGAGGCCGAGCCAGAGTCTGAGCCTGAAGAGGTTGTCGAAGCTCCTGCGGAGGAACCTGAGCCTGAAGAGGTTGTTGAAGCTCCTGCGGAGGAACCTGAGCCTGAAGAGGTTGTCGAAGCTCCTGCGGAGGAGCCCGAGCCCGAAGAGGTTGTCGAAGCTCCTGCGGGGGAGCCCGAGTCTGAAGAGGTTGTCGAAGCTCCTGCGGAGGAACCTGAGCTCGAAGAGGTTGTCGAAGCTCCTGCAGAGGAGCCCGAGCCTGAAGAGGTTGTCGAAGCTCCTGTCGAGGCAGCGGCGCCTGATGAGGTTACCCAAGCCCCTGCAGAAGAACCCGAGCCTGAAGAAGTTGTCGAAGCTCCTGTCGAGGCAGCGGCGCCTGATGAGGTTACCCAAGCCCCTGCGGAAGAACCCGAGCCTGAAGAGGTTGTCGAAGCTCCTGTCGAAGCGGCAGAGCCTGATGAGGCTACCCAAGCCCCTGCGGAAGAACCCGAGCCTGAAGAGGTCGTCGAAGCTCCTGTCGAAACGGCAGAGCCTGATGAGGTTACCCAAGTCCCTGCGGAGTCGCCCGAGCCCGCCGAAGCGATTGCCGAGGAACCAGAGCAGGTGCCCGCGGAGCCGGTCGCCGAGCCCATCGACATCCCCAGTGACTACGTGCCCGCCCCCGAAAGCGCCCACGAGCTGTTCCGGCTCAACATCGACGGTTTCACCGGCCCCCTCGATCTGCTCCTGTTCCTGATCCGCCGCCACAAGATCGACGTCTTCGACATCCCGATGGCGTTCATCTGCGAGCGCTACCTCGAATGCCTGCAGGTCCTCGAGGATCTCGATGTCGATGTGGCGGCCGGGTTCATGCTGATGGCCTCGGATCTCCTGCACATCAAGTCCAAGATGTTGCTTCCCTCACCCGTCGACCTCGAGGAGGATGAGGAGGAGCTCGACCCGCGGGCCGAGCTCGTCCGTCGCCTGCTCGAATACGAAAAGTACAAGAACGCGGCGGAGCAGCTCGGGGCGCTCCATCGCCTCGGCCGGGACGTCTTCCCCCACGAAGCGGAGCCGCCGCCCGAGACCGACGAGGAGGCGCCGCTGCGGGAGGTGGGGGTCTATGCGCTGATCGAGGCCTTTGACCAGATGCTCAAGCGCGCCAAGCCTGAGCTCGTCCACCGCGTGGAGATGGCGGAGGTCTCGGTGCGCGAGCGGATCGACGAGCTGATCAATAGGTTGGCCGACCGCCGGGCGGTGCGCTTCAGCGAGTTGTTCGAGGAGGCGCAGACCAAGCTCAACATCGTGGTGAGCCTGCTCGCCATCCTCGAAATGACTAAGCTCGGGTTGCTGCGGATCCTCCAGTCGACCGGACCGCAGCAGGAGATCTATCTCCAGGCCAACTTCGAAGGGGTCGCGGACGCCCAACGCCGTGCCGGCGACCTCGACGAGTCGTACGCCGGCTAGGGCCAAGGACGAAAATGGAACGTTCCGAGATCATAGCGGCGATCGAAGCCGTCTTGTTTGTTGCCGGTGACCCGGTGACTCCAAAGGAGCTCGAGCGCGCCTTCAGCCGGCTCTGGTCCGGCGAGGAGGAGGCGTGGCGCGAACAGCAGCTCGCGCAACTGCCGGAGCTGGTCGCCGAGATCAAGGAACGCTGGAGCAACGGCACCCAACCCCAGGGTTTTTCCCTGGTCGAGGTCGGCGGCGGGCTCGTCTTCCGCTCCAACCCACGGTACGCGGAGGTGCTGCGGGCCATGCTGGCGCAACGCCCGGTGCGTTTGTCCCGCGCGGCCCTGGAAACCCTGTCGATCATCGCCTACCGCCAGCCCGTGACCAAACCCGAGATCGACCACATCCGCGGCGTTGACTGCGGCGGCACGATTCGACTGCTGCTCGACCGGCGGTTGGTGCGGATCATGGGCAAGAAGGACGAGCCCGGCCGGCCGCTCATCTACGGCACCACCAAGGATTTCCTGAGCTTCTTCAACCTGCGCACCCTCAATCACCTGCCGACCCTGCGCGAGTTTAGTGAGCTGAGCGATGAGGCCCTCGACGAGCTCGAGGGCTTCGACGGCCTGTTGGATATCGAGGAGCTGCGTAAATCCGCCACCACCCAGATCCGCATCGACTCGGAGCCATCGGTCGAGGCACTCGACGAGGCGATGGAGGGGCTCAAACAGACCCAACGTGAAACCCGCGAGGCTCTCGTGGCGGAGGGGATCGAGCTCGAGGAGCCGAAGCCTGAGCCAGCGCCTGAGGCTGCGGCTGCGGCAGAGACTGCGCCTGCGCCTGCGGCAGAGACTGCGCCTGCGGCAGAGACTGCGCCTGCGGCTGAGCCAGAGACTGCGGCTGAGCCAGAGACTGCGGCTGAGCCAGGGATAGCGGCTGAGCCAGGGATAGCGGCTGAGCCAGGGATAGCGGCTGAGCCAGGGATAGCGGCTGAGCCAGGGATAGCGGCTG
>JAUUZB010000753.1 GCA_030590185.1 Deltaproteobacteria bacterium | reverse complement strand
CCCACCCGCCCTCACGCAACATCGACGAGCCCCTGCTCCGGATCGCCGACGCCGGCGCGCGGGTACCGGTACCCCGGTCCTGGAGCGGCCGTTTCTTCCTCGAGGATGACCGGGGGGTGCGCTTCGCAGACTTCAACAAGTCGGACGAGGTCGCGGTGACCCTGTCGTTGGTGCCCCGCGCCCGCTATTACCTGCGCGGCGGGGAGCGGGAGTTTCTCATTGAGCCGGCCGATCCCCACGCCACCATCGAAGTCGCGACCCTGGAACCCCGACCGCTGCGGCTCGCGGCCCGGGGGTCCAGCCACGACGCCTTTGCTCGCTATCTATTCACTATCCCCTTCGGCCCTGGCTTTGTGCGCGGACACCGGGAGGCGGCGCTGGCCGCACCCGATCCGCTGCCGCTTCAACTGGTCGAGGTCGAGCGCCCCCTGCGCCCCTGGATCTATTCCAGCGCGGCGCTGGCCGGCGCCCTGGCGGTCACCAGTGGCGTGATGACCGGCCTGGCCCTCGCGACCGCCAACGACTACCGCAACGCCGCCGGTAGCACGGCCGAGATCACGGCGCTACGCGGACGCGCCCAGGACTATCAAACTGCTGCGATCGTCACCGCCTCGATGGCGGCAACGGCGACGGCCGCGGCGCTGGTGCTCTATTGGCTCGAAGACTGACCCTCGTCGCGATGCTCGCCCTCGCCGGTTGTGGCCTGGAGGTGCCCCGCACCGACGGCTCCCTGCGCATCCACCTGCGCGACCTGAACACGGCGGCCATCACGGTGCAGCTCAGGATCGAGCGGGACGGCTACGTGTCGGAGATCGACCGCGTCGCCAACGACGAGCTCTTCATCGAGTCGGTGCCGGTGGGTCTGTTTCGGGTCTCGGCGGTCGCCATCGATGGCGGCGAGATCCAATCGAACGAGGTCGGCGTGCAGATCTTCGCTGATGAGACCACCGCCATCGGTCTGGTCTTCGTCGAGGAGCCGGACGCCGACCCGGACGGCGATGGCCTGATCAGCCGCCAGGACAATTGCCCACGGGCGAGCAACGCGGATCAATCGGACGGCGACCGGGACGGCCTCGGGGATGCCTGCGACAACTGCCCATCCAACGGCAACCCAGACCAGCTCGATCTCGACGGCGACGGCTATGGCGACCTCTGCGATCCAGACACCGACGGCGATGGCGTGCTCGACGTGCGCGATGCCTGCCCCCTCGATCCCACCGGAGACGTTGACACCGATCAGGACGGGGTCTGCGACTCCACCGACAACTGCAGCTTCCCCAACCCGGACCAGCTCGACTGCGACAACGACCGCTCCGGCGATGCCTGCGATCTGGACATCGACGGCGACGCCATCACCAACGCCGTCGACGTCTGCCCCTTCGCCTGGGACCCGGAGCAGATCGACAGCGACGGCGACAACGTGGGGGACGCCTGCGCTGACAACCCGGCCGAATGCCGACGGGAGCCTTCATGAGCAGCACCAGCAAGACCGTCGCGGGGTTGTTTCTGGGCGTCGGCCTAGCGCTGGCCGCTGGTTGCGGCACGGATTCCAGCCAGCAGGTGCGGGTCGTGGTCCAGGGCATCGATGAGCACGATCTCCTCGACGCCACCGGGGAGGTGAGCTCCGGCGATGCCGAGCTCTACAGTGTCCTGATGCGCTTCGCCACGGTCACCGTGACCACCGACACCGAGGAGCACATCTGCTCGATGCCGGTGAACGCCGACCTGTTCGACGCGACCATCGTCTTCGAACATTCTATCGGCGGCAACCAGGTGGAGTCGGTGACCCTCGAGCTGACGGCGCCGGAGAGCACCGGGGTGGTGTCGGATGAGCTGGCGAGCGTGTACGTGGCTGGGTTGGTGGAGGAGGAGCGGTTTGCCTACGTCGACGCGGCCATGGAGCCGATCACGATCCCATTGACGATCGAGATCAGCGACGAGCTGACGAGCGTCTTCGTGTTCTTCGACGTCCACGATTGGTTCGACGAGCTCGACCATGAGGCCCTCGCCGTGGACCAGAGCCCACCGTATCGGATCGACGCCGATACCATGCCGGAGCTGGCGCAGACCATCGAGGAGGCGATCCACGCCTCGGTCAGGCAGGAGGCCGAGGACCCCGAGTCCTCGGAGTCCTCCGAGTCCGAGAGCCACTGAGCCGGTTGCGACGAGACCCCTGAGCGATTACCCCGACCGTCCTTTTTTTCGCTGAGATCGATCCGGCGCCGGTAGGTGGGCAGTGAGACCCATTCCCGGAGATGTCATGCGCCGCACACTCGCTCTGCTCAGCCTCCTCATCGCCGTTACGGTTTCGTGCAAGCCGACTGACGAAACGCCACCCCCTGCGCCGTGGGTGGACCCGGTCCAAAGCCCGACCAGCCTCGCCACCCAGGACATCACTGGCTCGGCTGAGTATGGCGCCACGGTGACGATCAGCGGCGGCCTCGAAGAGGTCGTGGTCAACGCCGATGATTTCACCGCCGCGTTTCGAGCCGAGATCGGTCTCCTGACCGAGGTGCCCGCGGGTGAGGACGGGGTCACCACGACCTTGACCCTGACCGCCACCGACATTGAAGGAAACGTCAGCGATGCGACCTCCGTCGAGATACTCTACGAGCCCCCGAGCCCGGACAGCTTGATCCTCGAGCTCTCCGCGGATCAGATCACCGCGGATGAAGGCGAGGTCGTCGCCACGGCGCGCACCACCAACGACGAGCTGATCGATCTCTCCGGCTTTGAGGTGACCTTCACCCTCACCGGTGTACCCGGCGTCGCCTCACCCAACGACACCATCGTCGCGACCACCAACTCCAGCGGCGTGGCACGGGCGACCTTCGCCGACCTACGCAGCGTCACCGACACCGCCAACATCGAAGCGACCTCCTTCTCCCTGATCGACGACCGCGATTTCCGCATCGTCGCTGGCCGCGCCGCCGCCTTCACCCACTTTGGTTTCGACAGCGATGACGACGGCATCGCCGATCTCACCGCCGCCGCCATCGAGGCGGGCCAGGACCTTCCCTACGTCTACGCCACCGAGGATGCCTACGGCAACGCGGCCTCCGGCCAGGTGCTGGTCAGCGTCAACTCGCCGGACGCGGTGATCTTCGACGACGGTCTGTCGGGCGACGGGACCATTCTGGGGCTCACCCGGGTCGGCTCCTATACGGTCTCCGGCCGCATCGCTGGCGCCGGCACGGTGGTGCCGCTCACCGTGGATGTCGCCATCGCCGGGGGCGACCGCTTCGTCGACCTCGGCCTGACCCTCACCCGGATGGCGGTCAACGACACGGTGATCGCCCTTACCGTGGTACGCGATGCCTACGGCAACATCATCGACACCCCAGCGCCTAGCTTCGCGGTCACGCCGCAGAACCCCGCCACCGTCGACTACCTCGCCGCCGGTTGGCTCAGCAGCAACCCGAACATCACCATCACCAAGGCGGGCGTCTACGAGATCGTCGCCACCTTCGACGACGGCACCAACCCGGTCGCCGCGGACAGCGAGTACGTCCTGGTGGAACAGATCCCCGACCTCACCCCACCGATCGTCAACGTCACCCGCATCGATGGCTTTGAGGTCTGCGGCTCCGGGACCGCCTCCCCCGGCCTCCTCGAGGCCGACCAGGCGGACTGCACCGACGCCGATCCGGCGATCAT
>JAUUZB010000224.1 GCA_030590185.1 Deltaproteobacteria bacterium | reverse complement strand
GTTTGTAGGCTGCGCTGCAAGAACTCGTAGACGTACTCGGCCATCACCACGTTCTCGCGGGCGCCGACGATCTCGATGGCGCGGTACTCGCATTGGTCCGCGGCGTCGTATTCCCTGAGAATGAGCGCCCGGACGAAGAAGTGCGCCGAGAGGATCGCCGCCACGCCTTTGTGCTCCGGACCCAGACGTTTTCGCTTGGTGTGCAACCGGAGGTAGACGTAATCGGCGGCGCGCCGCGCCCGCAGCCGGTCGATGTTGTGGCGAGCGTAGAGCTCCTGAACGCGCTTCATCGCGGAGAGGGCTTCGTGCTCGTTGCTCGACGTGGCCAGCGCCAGGAGCTTCTCGACGCGACGCAGGAGCCGGGCCTCCTCCTCCTGCGGGTCGTCAGTTTTCCAATCGGGGATGGTCTCGGGCAGCGCGCCCGAGGCGCTGCGCGCCCATGGCTCCACCGCCAAGCGGTCGCAGGCGGCCTGGAAGGTCCCGTCGTGGTGGCCGTGGCTGTGAAGTACCTCGGTGGCGTACTGATGCGCCATCTCGTGCTTGAGGACCTCGACGACCACGTGCCAGTGGTGCTCCCGGACCAGCTCTTCGGAGATCGAGATCTGCCGGGCGACCGGATCCCACGACCCCCAGCGTCGGACGGTCGACTCGACCGTGATCAGCGGCGGGACCATGCCACTGAGGGCGTGCTGGTAGATGAACTGAGCGTACTCTTCATAGAGCTTCTCAGCCCACGCCCGGCACAGATCGAGCCGGGCTCGATCCCGGAGGTTGTTGTCCACCGGACGCTCTGTTCCCCGCGGCATGGCGTGGCGGTACCACCCCGGGGGCGACCCGGGCAAGGGTGGCTCGTTCTAGCCTTCGCCCAGGTACGGCCGGCGTGATAGGGTTCTCCCGCTCAAGGGAGGTAGACATGCTCAGAAGCTGCCTGCGTTTCACCGCGTTTGTTGTGTTTGTTGTGTTCTTTGCCGCCTGCCAGGGCCCCGCCATTCGCGGCCTGCCAGAACGCGAGGCCCCCACCGATACCCTGAGTTGCACCGTCGGTGGCAACGTGACGGCATTCTCGGCCACGGCTTTCGACGAGTGGGTGTCGCTGACCTGGAGCTGCACCGAATGCGAGGAGGATGGCTTCATCCTCGAACGCCGCGATGAAGGCGACATCGTTTGGGGCGAGCTCCTGCGTCTGGCGGCTGACACCACTTTCTTCAACGACTACGGCGCCCGTCACGATACGCGGTACAGCTATCGCGTCCGGGCCTTTCGCGACTTCAACAGCGAATACTGCGAGACCACCAACAGTGACGAAGCGGGGGTGATCACGGCGCCGAACGCCGCGGAGGACCTCGTCGTTCTGCCGAGCTCCCCCGATACCCTGGAGCTCGCCTGGCTCGACCCCAACCACTACGAGGACGGCTACCGCATTGAACGCCGACGCGACGGCGGTGCGTTCGCGGTGCTCGTGGAGGTCGCCGCCGACGCTACCCTCCACGCCGACCGCGGCCTGAGTGCCGGGGAGTACGAGTATCGCCTCACCGCCTTCAACGAGAGCGGTTCCTCCGAGGGCATTAAGTCCTCGGCGGTGATCGCCACGCAGCGCACCCCGGAGCCGCCGGCCCTCGACTGGGGCGAGCCTCCATATCTCACCAACACCTGTGAGCTCGTCATTCCCGGGACCTCGGTCTTCGATACCGAGGTAGGGGCCACCTACGCCTCGGCCAGTGCCGAGCTCAGCGTCACCACCGAGTCCCCTGGACCGAAGGCGGATGCGGCCGGCCTGTGGGCGACTCTGGGGGAGGTCAGTGCCGGGTTCTTCGCCGCTACCTGGCGGGTCGTGGACAGCCTCGGCGGCACGACCACCCGGCCTCGCCTCCTGCACCTCAGCCTCGAATCCACACCTCTAGATGTGGCACGCATGCCAACCTTCGCCCTCGACGATGACTACACCATCGGCCGCCAAGCCCTGTTGCCCCGCTGCAGCGACTGCACCATCGGTGCAGCGGCCGACCGGCGCGGGAGCATCGCGCTCAGTGAGAGCTTCGCCTGCGCGGTCACCGAAGTGGGGCGGGTGGGCTGTTGGGGCCGTAATCGGGCCCTTGGCTTCCCCAACGGGCAGCTCGGTGCCGGTGACCCCATCAGCGATCAGCCGTTCCCGCTCCCGGTTTGTTCCGGCGAGCCCCCTGAGCCGTGCGCCGCCCCCCTTTCCGGCGCGCTGCGAATAACCGCCAGCAAAAGGGACAACGACGCCTCGCACACCTGCGTGATTGGGGGCGATGGTCGCGTGCGTTGTTGGGGCTACGACGATCAAGGCAGGCTCGGAGACGGTACCTTCGTCCTCCACTCCTCAGACAGCTGGTTGACGCGTGGCTACCCGGCGGAGGCCTGTCTCAGCGGCAGCGGGCCGACCTGCGTGCCGCTCGGCTCGGCCAACGCGGTGGCCGCGGGCGGTTACGTGACCTGCGCGGCGAGCGCCGGCAAGGCTTACTGCTGGGGGCACAACTTTCGTGGAGCCCTCGGCATCGGCACGGTGGGGCTGGCTTCTGATCCTGCGTTCCCGACCGCCGTGCCGGTCTGCGTCGACGGCCAGCTCGTCGACGGGGTCTGCACCGGTGGCGGTCAGCTCTCCGGCGTCATTGGCCTCGCCGCCGGTACTCGACACGTCTGCGCGGTCGACGAGAGCGGTGACCTGTTTTGTTGGGGGCTCAACCAGGACGGGCAGGTCGGCACCGGTACCCTCGAACCCGGCCGTCCCAACCCGGTGCACGTACTGAGTGGAGTCGATCAGGTGGTCACCGGCTCGGATCACACCTGCGCCTTGACCACGGACCGACGAGTCAAGTGCTGGGGGGACAACGACTACGGACAGCTCGGCGTTGGCTATGTCGGCGATCCCGATCCACGGGTGTCGTCGCCTACCGACGTCTGCGGCCCTGGCACCTATGACACCGGCGCGGGCTGTCCACCCTTGACCGAGGCCAAACAGCTCTCCGCCGGCAACTGGCTCACCTGCGCTATCGCCGGGCCGCAGTCGACCGTCTACTGTTGGGGACGGGACTGGAACGGCAAGGTGGGGAACGACGTTCAGCCCGGCGACGAACCGAGCCCTATCCCCGTATGCCTGAGCGGGACCGGGCTGGGCTGCGAGCCCCTCACCGACGTGGCGGCCATCTTTTCCGGCACCAATCACACCTGCGCGGTCCTGGCGGGCAGTGGTGAGGTTCGCTGCTGGGGTGCCAACACCGCCGGTTCCCTCGGTAACGGCGAAGCCGGGTGGAGCAGGCAAGCCGTCCCGGTTTGTCTCTCCCTGGGAGGTCCAGAATGCCCCCGTATCACCGGCGTCGTCGCCGGCGCCGCGGGCGAGGAGCACAGCTGCGTTCTCCTCGGGAATGGCGACGTCCGCTGCTGGGGCGATGGCTACTATGGCAATCTCGGGTTGGGTTTCGCACACTTCTCCACCAATCCGCTGACGGTCTGCCGGTCCGGCATCGGCATGACCTGCGAACCATTCGAAAACGCCGTGCAGGTTGCCACCGGGCCCGCCTTCGCCTGCGCGGTCACCGCCACCAAGGAGCTCCACTGCTGGGGAAACAACGACCACGGGCAGGCGGGGTTCGGCATCGAGGACTGGATCCGGCCGCCCACATCCCCCCATGCCTCGCCGGTCTGCGCATCCGGCGCCCGCGACAGCTGTGTGCCGCTGACCGGCGTCGTGGCGGTCGCCACGGGCGGCTTCTTCGCCACCAGCTTCGAAAATCACAGCGCTCACGCCTGTGCCTTGCTCGACGACGGCACCGTTCGCTGCTGGGGAAACAACGAACAGGGGCAGGTCGGCGGTGGGTTCGTGAGTTGGGTCGGCCCCCCTACCTATGGTCTCCAGGTTGTCCCGGCGCCGGTGTTGTGCGGTTCGTCCCCCAACTGCAGCGGTGGCCTACTCAGCGACGTCGTTGGGCTGACCCTCGGTTTCCAGCACAGCTGCGCTTTGCACGCCGATGGCGCGGTGGTCTGCTGGGGCCGAAATTCCTCCGGCCAGCTCGGCAACGGCGAGACCGTGGCCGAGATCCCCTTCTACTTCGACGAGGACGGCGACGGCGTCATCGAGGACGGGGAGTTCGTGTGGATGACCGCCACCCAACGACCAGCACCTAGTTTGGTGCCACTCGGGCAACCGGCGCTGCAGGTCGCCGCCGGCCCGGGCCACACCTGCGCGGTCATGGCGGACACCTCCGTCTCCTGCTGGGGATGGCACGATCTCGGGCGCCTCGGCGATGGCATCGAGGGCGCCTACGACCGAGCTGTGCCGAGCCCCGTCTGTGCACGCGGCAGCGGTGCCGAGTGCGAACCCCTCACCGGGGCGGTCGGGATCGCCGTGGGCAGTAGCACGAGCTGCGCCCTCATGCAGGACGGCGGCGTCAAGTGCTGGGGGTACAATGTCCGCGGCGCCATAGGCCACGGGCTCAAGACACCATCATCAGCACAGGCCTTCGGCGTCAACTGGCCCACCGACGTCTGCGCCCCATCGACGGCACCGTGCAAAGTCTGCAACGACGACGACATGGACGGGAGGTGCGATTGCAACGACGCCGATGAGAACGGTCAATGCGACGGCTGCCCCGATGAGGACGCCAACCTCGAGTGTGACCCCGTATGTCCCGACAAGCTCACCGGCGCAGTCGCCCTCGCCGTCGGTGCCAGCAATGCCTGCGTCTTGCATGCCGATGGCGCGATGAGCTGCTGGGGTCGCCACGTGGCAGTGGACTTCGAGAGCAGTGCGGACGCCGATGCCTGCGCGCCCGCCCCGGTGTGCGCCCAGGGCCTCCTGTCCTGCAGTCACGCGGGCATCTTTGCGACGGCGGCGGCGCGCGAATGCCAAATAGCCACGGTCACCGTGGTTGAGGACTGAGGGGGATGATCATGCGAAACGCTATCATTACCGCTGCTCTCTTGATTATCCCCGCGGTTGCCACCGCCGAGCTCCTGCCGGGCGGCAGCTGCGAGCTCAGCGAGGGCGTGCGGCTCAAGAAGACCCCCGGCGGCAAGCGGGGCGTGCTCGTCCGCAAGGGCACCGCCGTCGAGATCCGGGGGCGCGACGGGGATTGGTACGAGGTCATCGCTGGGGACGAGGCCGGCTTCGCCAAGGCCGCCTGGTTGGAAAAGATCTGCGCTCCGACGACGCCGACCCCGGACGAGCCATCGCCGCCGCCCGAGCCGGATCCAGCCGTCGCCGCCCCCGAGGAGCCGTCGGCGCCCGAACCGCCACCCGAGCCCGCCGTCGCCGTCCCTGCGGAGCCGTCGTCGCCAGCCCGGGAGGTAGCCGTGGCCCCCACCGGCCCGACGAGCCCCGAGCCGAGTCCACCGGAGTCCGCCGTCGAGCCAGCCGAGCCCACCTCCGACGCCGCACCGGCAGGGACAACCAACGACGGCTTCGGGGAGACATACAAGATCAAGGTCGCCGTGATGGACCTACAGGTTGCCGGCAACCTCGACGAGGCCCTTGTGATCTCCCTCACCAAGGCGGTGCCCGAGACGATCGATCGCCTCGGCCCCTTCAAGGCGATCTCTGCCCCGGACGGGGTTCAGATGCTGAGCTACGACGCCACCCGCCAGGCCCTCGGCTGTGATGACCCCTCCTGCATGTCCGACCTCGGCGATGCCCTGGGCGCCGACTTCATGATCACCGGGAACCTCACCCTCACTGGCGAGACGGTCACCATCCAGCTCCAGTTGCTCAACACCGCCAACGGCAAGGTGGAGAACCGGGTCTCCCGCCAACACGTCGGCACCGGCGAGACGATCTTCTCGGCCATGGCAGGTGCTTCCAAGATCCTCATGCGTCCTATTTTGGGACAACACTCAGGCTCCCTGTTGGTCCACACGATCGAGGAGGGCGCCACCATCACCATCGGCGGCAATATCGTCGGCGTCACGCCGATGGACACGCCGATGACGCTCTCGGGGGGGACCCACACCCTGGGGATCGAGAAGAGCGGATTCATCCAATACCGCCAGGACGTCTCCATCAGCGAGGACCGAAAGACCGACGTCGAGGTGAATCTCGTCCCTTCGCAGGAGTTCATCCGCGCCTACCGCTCCGAGGCGGGGCTCCGGCGCATTCTCTCCTACGTATCCCTCGGCGTCGGTGCGGTGGGATTCGGCACCGGCATCGCGTTGATCGTAGTCGGCCAAGAGCAACAGCGGGCCCTGGCGGACGACATCGCGGCCTACAACGAGACCGACGCGCGCTCGACCGCCGAGTATGATGCGCTCAACAGTCGGGCGAGCGAGCTCGGCGGCAACGAGCTCGGGACCTTCATCGCCTTCGGCATCGGCGCGGCCGCCGCCACGACCGGCGTGTTGCTCTGGGTGCTCGGCGACGATCCCGATCGCTACGACGCACACCAACGTACTGAAGTCGGCGCCACCGTTGGCGTCACGCTGGCGCCGGGCTGGCTCGGCGTCGCGGGGGAGTTCTAGCCATGACGAAGGAATCCGCGATCTCATCCCTCGCCCTGCTGCCGTCCTCGGCGCTGTGGCGATCGTATTCCCTATGCGGCGTGCTCGCCTTGGCCGCGCTCGCCGGCAGCGCACCCGCCCTCGCGGCGGGGGGCAATGACTGCAGCGCGCCGACGGTGATCAGCAGCCTGCCATTCGTCGACAGCGGCGACACCACGAGCCCGGGAAACTCCAGCGTCAACGACGACATCGATCACGATTGC
>JAUUZB010000054.1 GCA_030590185.1 Deltaproteobacteria bacterium | reverse complement strand
GGGGCACTTGTAGACCCGGTGGCCGAAGCCGGCGAAGCGTTCCTTGCGCGCCAGTGCTTCGCGCACCCAGCGCTTGGCGGCCTCCGGATCCGGGAGCCGCGCCATGGCTTCGAAGGCCAGCTGGTTGGCGCCGCCGTGGCGAACGCCGGATAGGGCACCCATGCCGGCGAGCACTGCGCTGCCGAGATCCGCGCCGGTGGAGATGACGGTCAGCGCGGCGAGGGCCGCGGCGTGTAGCCCGTGCTCGGCCTGCACGATCAAGCTGACCTCGAAGGCCCGCACCGCCTCTGGCGTCGGGAGCGCGTCCAGGGTCTGGGCCAGGAAGCACTCGGCGTGGGAGAGGCCGCCGGGGGGGGCTACGGGCGCTCGGCCACTCAAGTGACGGATGGCGGCGGCGGCCAAGCTCGTGGACCAGCTCAGGATGCGCGCCGGTCGCGTCCAACGTAGATCGTCGCCCGGCTGCTCGGCTCCCTGGGCCTCGCAGGCGGCGACGGTGAGCATGGTGCGGTACTTGGCCAAGGGGTGGGCGCTCGTCGGTACGCGCTCGAGCGCGGCCAGGGCGCTCGCCGGGGGTTGGCGCCAGCGGGCGAGCTCCTCGGACCAAGCCGTGAGCTCACCGCGGTCGGGCAGCTCGCCGTAGAGCACCAGGTAGCTCACCTGTTCGAAGGAACAGTGGGCCGCTAACTCTTCGATGGCGTAGCCGCGGTAGAGGAGCCGGCCCCGCTCGCCGTCGATGCGGCCGATCGCCGTATCGCCCGCCACCAAACCTTCGAGTCCACCGGCGTAGGTTTGCTCGCCTATCGGTTGGCGCTCTCCCCTCATGGCGTGGACTCCGGGTCGTTTGGCACCGGGCGGTCGGCTGGACCGACGTAGCGGGTGATCGGTCGATAGAGCCGGCCCCCCTCCAGCGCTTCGTGCACCCGCGCCACCAGCCCGGCCATGCGCCCAACCGCGTAGAGGCAAGAGAATAGCGGTGTCTCGGCCCCGAGCAGGTGGAACAACGGCGCGGCGTAAAAATTGATGTTGACGTGCACGCCCTTGGGGGCGAGCGCCATGGAGGCCTCCTCTTCGAAGGCGCGGGCTACGGCGAACAGCTCCGGCCGGCCGCGGCGCCGTGCTGCGATCGCCAACTCCCGGCGCAGCACCACCACCCGCGGGTCGGCCATGCGGTAGAGGCGGTGGCCAAACCCGGCGATCGACTCGCCCGCGGCGATGCGTTCCCGGACCCAAGCGCGGGCCTGCACCTCGTCCGAGAGCGGCAACAGCTGCGCGAGCACCGACTCGGTGGCGCCCCCCAGGCGTGGGCCGCGCAGGGCCGAGAGACCGGCGACGACGTTGTAGTAGGGATCGGCATGGCAACTCGCCACGATCATCGAGGTGAAGGTCGGAGCGTCTAGGCCGTGGTCGGCGTAGAGCACCCACAGGGTATCGAGCAAGCGGATCTCTTCGTCGGTCGCCTCGCGATCGGTGAGTGCATCGAGGATCCCGCCGGCGAGGCTGCGCTCCGGATCCGAGGTGTGCGTCGGTAGGCCCTTCCGGTGCCGGCCGATCTCCGCCACCAGGGCTGCGACCTGTCCCACGATCCGCAACTCCCGCCAGTGTTGTGCGCCGGAGAGGTCGTCGTCCACCGACAGCTCGTGGCAGCCGAGGGCCGAGACCCCAGCGCGCAGGATGCGGGTCGGATGAACCGCGGGATCGATCGAGCGAACCAACGCAATGACGTCAGCTGGCAACACGCGGCTGGCGCGCAGTCGCGCCGCAAAGGCCTCGAAGCCGGTCGGGTCGTCTAGATCTCTACCCTCCTCGGGGCGATTCCCGGTGATGAGCAGGAACGCCACCTCCTCGAAACCGACCGCGCCGGCGAGGCGCTCCACCGGTACGCCGCGGTAGGCGAGCAGACCGGCCCAGGGGTCGAGCCAGCTCACCCGGGTCTCGCACGCGATCACGCCGCTGAGCCCGGGTCCTACCTCGCTGGTCACCGGCCAGCGCAAGGGCGCGTCGGCGTGCCAGGGGAAGCTCCCCGTAATGCTCTTGATGACCTTGTCGATGACATTCACCGCAAATGTTGCTCGGTGATCATACTGCGCCAGGGCGTTGCGGTCACGTTGGCGCAGCGGGCGCGGGCCACGGTCATGACGCCGGGGCTCGGCTCAGGGTGCTGCCCATCGCAGGCCGGTGGGAGCCTCCGGCCTGATCTCAACCTTTGCGGCAAGATCAGTCAACGCCCCCTGCAGGCCCTCCTCAACCACGGGGTGGTAATAGGGCATCGCCAACAGGTCGAATACGGTCTGGTTTGCCTCGAGGCTCCAGGCCAACAGGTGCGCGAGGTGCTCGCCCGCGGGGGCGGCCATCTCCGCGCCGAGCAGCCGTCCATCGCGGGGATCGGCAAAGACGCGCAGCAGGCCCCGGCCCTTGCCGAGGATCTTCGAGCGGGCCTGACGGGCGAAGTTCTGGGTACCAAACACCGCGCCACGCGCTTCGGCCGACCTCCAGGGGATCCCAACCCGACAAAGGTTCGGGTCGGTGAAGGTGATCGCCAGCGGTGTCTTACGCGCGAAGCGCTGCGCTTGGTCGGCCGCCGCGTTGATCCCGGCAATGCGCCCTTCTTCGGCAGCCTCGTGCAGAATGAGCCGGTCACCGCTGAGGTCGCCGGCCAGGAAGATCGGCAGGTCACCAACCCGCATGGTCTCGGGATCGTGGACCGGCACCCCACGGGGATCGGTCTCGACCCCAAAGCGCTCGAGGCCGAGGTCCGTGGTGTTGGGGGTGCGGCCGATGGCGACCAGGACCCGGTCGACAACGGTCGATTGGTCCCCGGCCCGTACGCGCAGGCCGTCACCCTCTTCCTCGATCACCACCGGGTGCCCCAGGTGGATCGGGAAGTCCTCGCTCAGTGCCAGGCGGGCCGACTCCGCCACGTCCGGTGCGGTCAGGCCGCCGATGGAGTCGAGGGCATCGAAGCCGATGACGTCAACGCCGAAGCGGGCCAGGGTCTGACCGATCTCCAGGCCGATCACCCCGAGTCCGATCACCGCCATTCGCGCCGGGAAGTCCTCCTGCTCGAAGAGCTCATCCGAGGTCAGGATGCGCTCGCCCAGGCCCTGCCAGTCCTTGGGCACGATCGGTCGGGAGCCGGTGGCGAGCACCACGGCTCGGGCTCTCACCACGGTGTCACCTACCCTCAATACCGTCGGCTCCACGAGCTCGGCGTAGCCGTCGAGGAAGTTGCCACCATGCAGCTTCTCGGTCCCTTCGAGCACCCGACCGACAAAGAAGTCGCGCCGGGCGCGGACGTAGGTCATGGCCGCGGGCAGGTCGAGGGTAAGCTGGTCACCGCCCGCGATACCAACCGTGGCGAGCGCGGATCGGCGGTGGAAATCCTCGGCCACCTGGATCGCGACCTTGGACGGCATGCAGCCAACCCGGGCGCAGGTGGTGCCCATGGGCCCGCCGTTGATCAACAGGAAGCTCTTGTTGGCCCGCGCCACCTCACGGACCGCGTTGCGACCCGCCGTGCCGGCTCCGACCACCGCGACATCAACCTCCAGCTCTGGCATTACTCCTCCGTTGCCCCGGTGGGGCGGTGCTGCATGAACCGAAGGATGGTCATCCCGCCAGGGAGACGCAAGCCGTTGAGCAAGCCAGCGCTGGCCTGGCGAAGCGGCGGCGATCAACAACCAGGACCGCGCCGGCGACGGTAGGTAGGAGATGAGTCCCGGCCCATTGATCATTCGGCGGTTGTGGGAGCGGCGCGAGGGATTGCCGCCGGGAGACGCAGGGAGGTCATGACCAACCACAGCACTGAGTCCGAGTTGATCGCCGAGTTGGTGGGCGCCGCCGGCCGTGGAGACCGCGCCGCCCAGGAGGAGCTGCTGCGGCACTACTGGTCGCTGATTCTCGGGGTGGTGCGGACCCGCATGAAGCGCCTGGCCCCACAACTGGGTTGGCGCGAGGAGGCGGATGACCTCGATCAGGAGGTCGCCCTGCGGCTCCTGCGGGAGCTGCCCAAGCACGATTGGCGGGGCAAGGGGGCGTTCATTGCCTGGCTCAAGCGGGTCGCTGACAACCACATCCGGGACCGCCAGCGTTTTCATCAGGCCCGTCGACGCGACCGCGGTGCAGAGACGATCGAAGAACGGGCCGACGAGGCACCGCGACCCGGGCGCACCCCCGAGTCCCTGGTCGACCAGAACCGGGAGCTCGCCACCCTCGAGGTGCAACTCGCCGAGCTCAAACCGGAGTACGCCAGCGCCGTGCGCCTCAACCAGGCAGGGTTCAGTCACGCCGAGGTAGGAGAGCTGCTCGACTGTTCGGCGGAGGCGGCTCGCAAGCTGGTCGCCCGCGGACTCTCCAAGCTCCAGAGGCTGCGCGCCGCCCAAGAGCCGCGCCGCCCCGGGGCCCCGGGCCGCGGATGACGACGGTCAGCTCCAGCACCGGCCCGCTGACCCTGTACAATGAGCTGCTCCTGGACGGCCGCGCCCCGGAGGTGGGGGAGTTCTGCGCCGAGTATCCGGAGTGTCCGGACCTCCGCGAGCGGATCGAAGGCGTGCTCGGCCTGCGGCGGGACCTATCCCGGCTGCGACCGCGGGCGACCTCAGAGGATTGGCGCCCGCCGGCCGAGATCGGTGGCTTCAGGGTGCTCGGTCCGCTCGGTCGTGGCGGGATGGGCAGCGTCTACTATGCGGAGCAGCTCCGTCCGACCTGGCCCGCCGCGATCAAGTTCATGCGCCCGAACCGCTCGCGCCTCGAGCGTTTTCAACGGGAGGCGCGCCTCGCGGCCAAGCTGCACCACCCGGGCATCGCGCGGGTGTTTGCCGCCGGGGTCGAGGAGGGCATCGCCTATATCGCGACGGAGTTGGTGCACGGTTTCCCGCTGCGCGATCTGCTCGAGGCGATTCCCGCCGCGCAGGCCAGCGACAGCTCGAGCTGGATCCTGGAGGCCCTGGCTCGGGTCGCCGCCGGAACCCTGGCCGAGCAGCGGGCCCAGCAGGCCGGCGGTATCGAGACCATCGCCGGGCTGGTGCGGCAGGTGGCCGAGGCGCTCGGCCATGCCCACGCAGCCGGTGTGGTGCACCGCGACGTCAAGCCTTCGAACATCGTCGTGACCTTTGAGGGTACCACCAAGTTGATCGACTTCGGGCTGGCGCTCCCCACGGCGGGTTCCGAGACGCGCATGACCACACCGGGGGTCTTTGTCGGCTCCATCGCGTACGCGGCGCCGGAGCAGCTGTCACGCGAGATCGGGGAGATCGGGCCCTGGACCGACACCTACGCGTTGGGGATCACCCTGTTCGAGCTGCTCCTGCGGCGTCGTCCGAGCGAGGCGGAGCGGCTCGACCCGCCCGCGGTCCACGAGTTGCGAGCCGCGATCCCGAAGGACCTCGGGCTGGTGGCACAGCGCGCCCTGCGGCCGGAACCCCAGCGCCGTTTTCAATGTGGCGACGACATGGCTGCTGCCCTCGAGGTCGCTCCGACCCTCTCGGACCCGGCCACCGACGAGGGTCTCTCCCGCGATCATCGCACCTCCATGGTCGAGCTGCCATGGCTCCTCGGTCCGCCCCCAGGGGCGCGCGAAGTGTTTCTGCGCAACTGGGCCCAGCTGCGTGAGATCGTCGACCGGATCCCAGGGTCGAGCGTGGTGGTCGCTGCCCTGTTTGGCGATCGCGGCCTCGAAGGGCATCGCGTCATCGACCCGGCCGCGGCGCCGGGCGAGCGCAGCGTTACCATCGGCCGCCACTCCCGGGCGGGCCTGCAGCTGCGCAACGATCCGAGCGTGTCCCTGCGACACGTGCTGGCCATCGCCAACGACCGAGGCGGCGTCACCCAGGTTCGTCTGCTCGACCTCGAGACGGGCCGTGGCTTCACTGTCGACGGCGTGGGCCGGACCACGGCGGTCGTGCAGGAGGGGAATCTAGTGGTGCAGGTGGGCGGCTACTGGCTGTTCTTTTTGGCGGGTAGCTCCCGGCCATGGCCCGACTCGGCTGAGGCTACATGGGAGCAGTTGTCACGGCTCTCGGTTGAGGACACCCGGGGGGCAGGTGGTCCCGCGGTCCAACGGGTAGCCGGCCCGACCGCGACCGCGACCCCGACCCCGCTCCCGACCCCGCTCCCGGCGCAGGACGTCTCGCGGGTGGTGTTGGTGCCCGGGGTAGCCGACGTCTCCGGCATGGGCACGGACGTGGGCAGCGGCGCCGTCGGCCTGCTGATCATCTCCCGGCCCTCGGGCAAGATCATCACGCCGGTCACCGCTCAACAATTGGCGCGCGGCCTATTGCTCGGGCGTTACAACCGTTGCGACGTGGGCTCCCGGGATCTCTGGGAGACGGACGCGGTCTCCCGGGTGCATCTGTTGCTCCTCGCGGAGCGCGGCGGTGTCCTCGCCATCGACACCGCCTCGACCAACGGCACGATGATCGCTGGTCGACGCAGCGCGGCGGCGTGGTTGACCGGGCGTACGGATCTGCGCCTCGGCACGGTTGAGGTTCGTTGGGACCCGTTTGGCTGAGCCGGGATTTCTTTTCATCCCGGGTGTCCGCTCGGCCGTCCCAAATTCGTTATCGCCAACATGAGCATGCCATCCCTTGCCCAACCAACGAGGAACGATAACCCCGAGACCGTGATCAACGCGGGCTGGGTGGTCGAGCCCCCGTGGTCGTTCGAGCGCCTCTTTTTTCACCACTTCGAGCACCTGCGCGAGTTGCGCGAGATCAACGTCGCCACCTCCGGCTACGCGGTGGTCGGGATCTTTGCCAACCGCACCCTGAGCACCTACGGCTGGTTGACCCAGGGGTGTGGCCCCAACCCGGACCTCTGGGTATTTGGTCGGCACCGGCGCTGTGACCTACGGCTTCGAGGTGACCCGACCGTCGCCCTGCGGCATCTGTTGGTACGCCTCGCCCGGGACGGCTCTTTGGTCCTCGACGACCTCGCCTCTGGCCAGGGGTTTGACGTCGGAGAGGTGGGTCGTTGCCACGCCGCTTCCTCGCGCGGCATGGTTTGCGCGCGGGTCGGCTCCTACGCCCTGTTCTTCCTACCGGTGGAGGTGAGCCTGCGAGCCCATAGCCCCCGGGAGGCCTGGGAGAGACTCACCGCCACCGGCCAAGGCGAGCGGGCGTCCTTGGTGCGCCGGCCCTCACCCCAATTTCTCGGGGAACGCACCCGAGCGCCCGAGGGCGGCGCCGTTGGTGACGAGGTCGTCGGCAACGTCATCGTGAGCCGTGACCAGATCGGGAGCGTCTACCCGGTCACCGCCGCGGAGTTAGAACAGGGTTTGATCTTTGGCCGCTATCGCCGCTGTGACGTTCGAGTGGCGCAACGCCAGTCATGGAGCGCCGTGTCCCGGGTACACGCCATGCTCTGCCGCTGGGAGGGGAAGCTCTGGGCATTCGACCTGGCCTCCACGAACGGGATCAAGGTGGAGGGCCGACGGGTGCGTTGTGCGCCGCTGGGTGCGCCGACCCGTATCGATCTCGGGGACGGGCATCGGATCTATTGGCGGCCGGAGCGCTGGTGACGGAGCGTGCCGGAATCTCGAGGAAGCGTACGGGTTCGCAAAGACAGGCTGGCGTGAGCACGCCGAGGCGATCCACCCCGGCACCTACCGGCGGTTCTTGGGGACCAACCAGACCGGCTCGTCGAACAGCACCCGCCGCTGCCCATCCGCATCGAAGCTCGCCCGCGCCAGGTCGAGGAGGTCGATGAGATCCTGCCAGCGTTGACCCCGAGACGCATCGACGCGGATCCGGCGTTGGTTCGGTGCGTGGTCCTTGAGCCGCGCGAGCTGGACCGCGAGCTCGGCCGCGGCGTTCTGTGTCGTTCCGCGCGGCTCGAGATCATCCGCCACGACCACGATCTCTCCGGCCCGGAAGCGCACGTATGGCCCGGGGCCCGGGGCCGCCGCTTCGTTGGCGCGCGCCTCGACCAGGCGAACGTCGATGGCGCGTTCCTTGGGCCGGCCCACCAGGGTCAGGAAATCCCCGAGCAGCTCGAGCTCATCGTGCAGCTTGAGCTCGGCCGCGCCCGGCCAGGGATTTCGACGCCGTTCGCGGGCCACCAGCTTGAGGCGGTCGATGCCCGAGTCGTGCAACCGCCGGGCGAGGGAGGTGGCCGAGGCGAGGCTGGTGTCGCGGTCCATGGCGAGCGCCACCACGCCCGCTGCCGGATGCTGCTGCGGCCGGGGCAGGTCGCGGAGATCGTTGGATAGCGGCTCGACCGGGGGCTGTAGCCGCTCGCGCAGGAGATCGAAGGTGCGCTCCTCGTCCGCCCGGCCGAGGGTCCGGCCGTTTAGACTCACCATGCCGTTGCGCAGCACCAGCAGCGGCACGTCGCTCGCGCGCAGGAGACTGGCGCTCGTTGGTAGGTCGAGCTCCGCTGGTACGGGGGTGGTGAGCTGGGCGGCGAGGGTGGCGTGGTGGCGCATCAAGTTTGTGTGCCAAAATAGGTCGGTGCCCCAGAGCAACGCGGCGGTAACCAGCAGGGCGGTCATCTCCACCACCCGCACCTCCACCCAGGGCAAAAATTTGGAGCGGGCGAACCAGAGAAGTCCGGCGCCGATCACCATCGCGGCGTAGGCGATGCCGGTGGTCGCTCGGGAGATGCCGTGCAGGATCGCCGGCGCCTGCTCTACCCGCCAGACCGCCGCCGCGAGCTCCGGTGGTAACGAGACCAGACGTTGAAATGTGGCACTCTGGTACACACCAAAGGCGGCGTCGCCGAGGGCCATCGCCCAACAGACCATGCCGACAGTGGCCAGCCAGGCGGCCGAAAAGGCGGCGGCCTGCCAGTAGGGATCGTAGGCGGCCAGGGGGGAGCGGGCACCACGGGCACCGGCCGCCGCGAAGAAGATGCAAAACAGGACACCGGCCACCAACGTCACGAGGATCGCCATCACCGTCGGCAGCTTGGCCTGGGGGGTGGTGGCAAAGGTCCAGACCACGCCGCCGGTCAAGCAGACCGCGCCGAGGAGACTGAAGACCACGGTCGGCGTGTAAGATGCGTCCTGACGGGCGCGCAACCACAGGTTGATGCTCGAGGTGATCACCTGGGTCATCATCCCCCAGGCGGCGACCATCAGGCCGAGCTGCCGGGGGATGTCGGCCAGCGCCAGGGCGTTGCCCCACAACAACAGCTTGAGGTCGGGGGGAGCGGTGGCGATACCGGCCCGGGCTGCGCGCACCGCGACCATCGACCCGGCCAGGCCGATGAACAGGGCGAAAGCGGTGGTGCCGAGGTGGATCGCCATCGGCAGGCTACGGCGTAGATGGCCGAGGGCTGCGATGGTCCCGCAGGCGAGCTGTAGGATGCTGAGCACCAACAGCACGTGCATCGGCCAGCCACCGTCGTGGTACCAGCGCACCAGCTCCTCGCCGCTACCGAGCAGCAGCCACGCAGATACCCAGATGCCGGCAAAGGTGACGGCGTTGGCGCCGATCAACAGGGCGGGGGTAGCGACGGTTGCGTCGAGGCGAAGTTTCACGGTGATCACGGGTGCCCGCGGAGGTGGGGCGGACGAGGCGCCCATGTAATACGATGGGCGGTGGCAACGCCACCGCAATTGGGGGTGATCCGACGCGGGCATCAACGGCCCCAACCCCGGCCATCGATGGTTCCCTGTGGAATTGGCCTGGTCCCAGATCTGGCCAGGCTCACGTGTTATGCTCTGTTCAGGGTGTCGTCATGGGTCTGGTCCGCGTCTGGTTCGCCGCGTCTTTGCTCAGCCTCGCCGGATGCATCGCGGTGGTCGCGGATCTGGAAGGACGTCGCTGCGCGGATGGCGAGTGCGTGTCGGGTTACGACTGTCATCCGATCGATGACATCTGCGTGCGCGCCGTGGCAGTGAGCTGCGATGGCAGCGGCGTCTGTCCCGGGGAGATCACCACGGGAACGATCTGTGATCAGCCCGGCTCCTTCGTACCCTGCGAAGAGGGCGCCGAGGGATGCGACGAGGGCTGTCGCACCTGCACGGAGAGTGGCCACTGGGGGGATTGCGTGTACCCCGAAGGGCGTTGCGGGGTGGAGCCGCCATGCAACCCCGATGAGCGCTGTGTCGATCAGATCTGCCGCCAGATCTGCGCCGAGGATGACGACTGCCCGATCGATCACTACTGCCCGGATGGGGTTTGCCTGCCGTCCCCCGGCGAATGTGGCAACGGCGTGCTCGAGGGTCTGGAGGATTGTGACGGAGCCGAGCTAGATGGCGAAGATTGTGTCGGCGTGGGCATGGGGCCGGGAACGTTGGCCTGCACCACCGACTGCCTCTTTGACACCGCCGGCTGCGCGCCGGCTACCTGCGGCGACGGCGACGTGGATGCGGGTGAGGAATGTGACGGTCTGGATCGGGATGGGGTCACCTGTGAGGGATCCGGCTATCTCCCAGGACTTCCGGATTGCACCATCGGCTGCACCCTGGATCTCCCCAGCTGCATTCCC
>JAUUZB010000273.1 GCA_030590185.1 Deltaproteobacteria bacterium | reverse complement strand
GGAACGGGATCTTGGCGTAACCGGGCAGCCCCTTGGCCAGGGCACCGAGTCCACGGGCAAGCGAACGTCTGGAGAAGACCCGCTTGGAAAATCCTTTGTCGTCGTTCACGCGCACCCTCCTTGGCCTGGAACGGGAAAATAATGTCACCTCGCGGCCTCCGCAACCAGGTGCGCAACCACGCGATTGTCCAGGCGGAGTGACTGTGCTCTGTTCGGCCCCATGGACTACGACCGAGCCTACCGAGAAGACCGCACGGTCTTTGGCGCCGAGCCAGAGGATCTGCTGGTGGACCACGTCGGCCTGCTCGGTCGGGACCGGCCAGTGCTCGACGTCGGCGCCGGACAAGGTCGTCACACGATCTTTTTGGCCGGCCAGGGCGTCGGGGTGGTCGCCATCGATCCCGCTGCCGTCGCCGGTGAGCAAATCCAAGCCGTGGCGCACGCCCGGGGGCTAACGGTGGAGACGCGCTGCTGTGGGTTCGACGACGTCGACCCCAACGAGCGCTTCGCCGGGGTGCTGCTGTTCGGATTGTTCCCGGATCTCGACCGCGCCACGATCACCAGGCTGGTCCAACGCAGCACGGCGTGGTGTGAAGGGGGCGGCTTGCTGTTCGTGACCGCCTTTCACACCGACGACCCCGCCTACCCGACCCACCGCGCCGAGTGGCGAGCCGTCGGACCGCACAGCTTCGCGGATCCGTCCGGGCGGGTCCGAACCTACCTGGCGCCGGGGGAACTCGCCGGGCTCTACCCGGACTTCGAGACGATCGACCTTTGGGAAGGAATGGGGCCAGTCCATCGCCACGGGGACGGGCCGGAGCACCGCCACGGCCTGGTGCGAGCCGTGCTGCGCGGGCCGCGCTCGAGCCGCTCAGCCCCGTAGGCGGGCGACCCGATAGCAAAGGGGGGCTGACGTTCCGCTCCCCATGACGATCCAATGGGGTGCCGTACCTGTCTCAGGATGGGATCGGGGCCCGTCCCGGGATGCGACGCACCGACGCCCGGAGGGCCCGGGGACGCCATAACCTGCTGAAAATCCTCATGTATTTATAGCCTCTGCGATTGGTCCGGTCCGTGCCTTGGCACCCCCCATCGCGAAACCCCTGAGACGACACCGGAGAGAAGCATGACCCACGCTCGACATTGCCTCATCGCAATCATCACGCTCTCGGCTTTCTGTGTTTGGGGCTGCGGCGGCGCGGGCGGTACGACCGGCACGGGCGGTACGACCGGCACGGGCGGTACGGCCGGCACCGGCGGCTCAGGGGGAACGACAGTGGACCTCCCGGGGGACGGCGAGTGCACCGGCACCGAGAATCCGCTCAACACGCCTCAAGATTACCCAGCGGTCCGCGGCGACGGCGATTGCACCCACAACGAGAACGTTGCCAACACCCCGCAGGATTGCCCTGCGATCCGTGGCGACGACTACTGCACCCACAACGAAAACGCCGACACTACCCCGCAGGATTGCCCCGCGCTCAGTGGTGACGGGTACTGCACGCACCTCGAGACCCACGTCACGACGCCGAGCGATTGTGCGCCGCCGGACGTGGTCTTCCCTGGCAGCACTCTCTCCGACTTCACCGGCTACAGCTCGAATCTCGTCTTTGGTGAACTCACCAACGCCGGATCCCTCGGCCTGGCCCCAGGAACCGACGGCCACAACGGCGTAGTGACCCTCACCGCCCCCCGCGGTAGATATCAATGAGCGGGAGCCAAACGCGCGCCGGGCCGACAAGTACCTCCTACCGTGGGTCGACATGGTCATCCACGGCGACGTCTCCTCCGCGGACGACGCCAACTACGCAAGCGACCCCGACTCCCTGACCGCCGACTTTGGCGGCGGCGAGCTCGATTTCGTCGAGGACCTCTATTACTTCTACTACCTGACGCCCGGGACCGGCGCTTTTCGTCTGCACCTCGATCCCGCCAACTCCAGCTCCGATCTCAACCTCTACGTGCTCTACTCGAACAGCGCCGACATCATCGCCGCGGATGACTCCACCGCGGCCGACGCGACCGTCGACATCATCGACATCGGCACCAACGAGAGCGCCATCATCGCCGTTAGCCTTCGGTCTGGCCCGGCGACCAGCTACACCCTGACGGTCAGCGCCCTCTGAGGGCTGGCCCGGGTTCGAGGCTCCCCCACGACATCCCGAGCCTCAACCCCACCCCCCCCAACTCCCCCTTGCGGACGCTCCTCGCTGATATGCTAGAGGAGTCAGCGGAGCATCGGCCGACCGCCCCAAAGGTTGTGGCCGTGCTCAGCTAGGTGGCTCCCTGATGGCCGGCACATTCCCTCGGATCATTTGTACCCTCGGTGCCTGCACCGACGAGGTCGAGATCCTGCGCGACATGACGAGCGCCGGCATGGGCATGGCGCGCATCAACACCGCCTACGCGAGCCTCGAGGAGATACAGGAGCACATCCGCTTGCTGCGCGTCGCCTCCGAAGTCCCAATAATGCTCGATCTCAAGGGCCCGCAGCTGCGGGTCGACGCCACCGCCGACAAGATCGACCCGGATACCGGGGAGAACCGGATCGTTCCCTGCCGGTATGAGATCCACGAGGGGGATCTGATCTTCGTCGGCTTCGCCACCGGGCCGGTGCAGTTCAACTACGAGTTCGCCCGCGACCTCGACGTTGGCGACGTGGTGACCTTTGACAACGGCAACATCCGCACCGTGGTCGCCGATCCCGAGGCGGAGGAGATCGACGCGATCGAAGATGCGGTGCTGCTCGAGGTGCTCGACGCCGGCAACGGTGAAATCACGCCCCAGATGGACGCCAACGTGCCGGGCCGGGTGTTACGCGTGCCGCGCCTCTCCGAACGCGATCGCCGGGCCATCCGTTTGGGCATCGGTGCCGGAGTGGAATGGTACGCGCTCTCCTTCGTGCGCAACCCCCAGGATCTGCGCAACCTGCACACCGCGCTGAGCGATGCGCCGGACGCTGGGATCATCGCCAAGATCGAGGAGCGCTCCGGCATCGAGAAGCTCGAGGCGATCGCAGCCACCGCCGAGACCTACGACCGGCCCTTCGCGGTCATGATTTGCCGTGGCGACCTGTTCGTGGAGTTGCCGTTCGTGGAGCTCGCGCAGGTGCAGGAGGATCTGACCCGCCGCTGCAACAAGATGGGGGTCCCGTGCATCGTGGCCACCGGTCTGCTGCCCACCATGCGGACCGGCCCGCGACCATCACGCGCAGAAATCGGCGACGTCGCCGCCGCGGTGCGGGCAGGAGTGGACAGCCTGCTGCTCTCGGACGAAACCTCGAACGGCGTCCACCCGACCCTGGTCGTTCACACCCTCAACACGCTGATCGCGCGGTACAGCAAATAGTCAGGCGCCGTAGGCGTCGGCCATCGGCGTGGTCGTAGGGTGTAACGATTCCCCCCCGGCCGGGACTGGACCCCGAGGCCGCAAGCGACACGTTCTTCGTGGTGGCTGCGACCGTGGAGGTTGCCATGGTTTCCCTGTCAGAGCCGAGTCACGAGATCGCCCACATCGCACGGCCTGCCGATAGGGCAGGAGCGGTGCCCGACAGCCTGCGAGCCTGGTTCGTGGTGCACTTCATCGCCGACGTCCTCTTTGCCCTGCCGCTCTTTATCGCGCCCGAGTGGTTCCTCGGCCTGCTGGGCTGGCAGAGCATCGATCCGCTCGCCACCCGTCTAGTGGCGGCCGCGCTGTTCGGCATCGGCATCGAGTCCTGGCTGGGGCGCAACGCCCCCGCCCCGGCCTTTCGCGCCATGCTCAACCTGAAGGTCATCTGGTCCGCCACCGCGGTGATTGGCATCCTCTGGGGCATGCTCGAGGGTGGACCGGTGTTGGGCTGGGGCCTGCTGGGGATCTTCGCCGCGTTCCACGTCCTCTGGTTGAGCTACCGAATCAAATTGGGACGGGGGACCCCAGCCGCCTAGCAATCCTCCGGGCCAGCGGCGTGGACGAGATTTAGTCCGTGTCCAACCGCGGTCACGACTGGCTCGCGACGTTGCCATCACGGGCGCCCCGCCGTATGTTGCGGTCGCCCCAAGCCTCAACATTGGCAGAGGGAGATAGGCAGCAACAGATGCTCAATAAGGTCATCGACCTGTGTGAGAACAATCTCGATCAGCTGATCGAGCAGGTGACCGCTCGCGTCGTCGAGAAGATCCCAGCTTACCAAACGGTCGATCGCACCGTGCTCGGCGGCAACGTCGCCCGGCTGTTGCAGCGTCTGATGCCGGCCCTGCGTGACGAGCAAAAGACCGCCCTCTTCACGGATCTAATGTCGATCACCGGCGAGAGGGTCGGTGAGGGCATGCAGGTCACCGACTTCCTCAATGCTCTGTTTACGACCTTTCCGGTCTTCCGCGACTTCGTACGCACCGCCGGAGAGGATGACGATCCGGACCTGGCCGATGGTTTTGCCCAGCTCGAGGAGCGGCTCCACGACCTCGGGACCACCGCCGCCGGCTTCTACACCGCCATGGTCGAGCAACGCCTCAAGGCCAAGAACCTCGAGCTCAACCGCCTGACGCAGCGCTTAGACCGGGAGAAACACAAACTCAGCCGCGAAGTAGACGAAACCAGCCGCGCCCTGACCGCCGCCACCGAGCTCAGCGACCGGGTGATCGAGAGCCTGTCCGCCGGCGTCGCCGTGGTGGAGATCGATCCACAAAGGATCACGCTCTACTCGAGTCGCCTCGAAGAGATCTTTGGCATTCCCACCGAGCAGGTCATCGGACGCACGTTGCAGGAGGCGTTGGTGGGGGTTGAGGGGATGGACCTGGAGGAGCTGATCTACGCGGTTGGCAGCCAAGGCCGACTGCCCCTGCGCCGCGTCCAGGCAACCTTCCCCAACGGCAAGCGTCGGACTCTGCTGGTGCGGGCAGAGCGCCTGTTCGATCCCGAGGGCATCGCAGAGTCGACGGTGATCGTCATCGATGATGTGAGCGAGAGGGAGCTGCTGATCGACTCCTTCTCGCGCTACGTCTCCCGCGAGGTCCTCGACCGCCTGTTAGCCCGCGGCGAAGTGCCTGGCCTGGCGGGGGAGCGCAAAACCTGCACGATCCTCTTCGCCGACATTCGTGGCTTCACCAGCCTCGCTGAGAAACTCTCTCCGGAAGAGGTGCACGAGCTGGTCAACAGCTACTTCGAGGTCATGGTCGAGGGCATCGAGTCGAACAAGGGCTTCATCGACAAGTTCGTGGGCGACAAGGTCATGGCGATCTTCCACGTTGGGGAGGCGAAGATAGCGGCGCTCAACGCCGTCCGCGCCGCGCAGACCATCCAGGCTCGGATCGTGGTGCTCGCCAGCGAGCGTCGCGAGGCCGGCTTACCGCCGGTCGAGGTCGGCATCGGCATCAACAGCGGGGAGGTGCTGCTCGGCAACGTGGGCTCAGCCACACGCATGGAGTTCACCGCCATCGGCGATACGGTCAACGTGGCGGACCGGCTCCAGGGTCTCGCCAAGGGTGGCGTGATCCTGTGCGGCCCAACAACCGCCGAGCTCATTGCCGGAGAGGTCGAGGCCATGGCCGAGGACGCCATTCAGCTAAAGGGTCGCTCCGCAGCCGTGCAACCCTGGCGCGTGGGGTAAGCGTCCCACGGTCATGGAGCTGCCCGTAGGCGATGTTCGTGCGTACTCCATCGTGCGCCAACACCGACGCATGCTGGCGAACATGAAGTTCTACCTGACGCGGGACTCGAAGCTTCTCGATTTGGGTCGTCCTTTTCAGCCGCCAGGCGAGCTGAGTATCTAGACGTCCAGCCGAGCGATCGGACCGCCGGTGAGGATCCAGAACCTCGCCACCAACACCACCGCGGCGGTGGCCAGGCCAACCGTTAGGCCCCACCACAGGCCCACCGGTCCGAGCTCCAGCTCATAGGCGAGGACCATGCCGACCGGTAGGCCGATGGCCCAGTGACTGACGAGCTGAACGCCAAAGGTGAAACGCGTGATCCCTGCCCCGCGCAGGGCGCCACTGGCGACCACCTGAATGCCGTCGACGATTTGAAAGGCGGCCGCCACCGTAATCAAGCTGGCGGCCAGGGTCACGACCTCCGGGTCCGGGGTCAGGCCGCGGGCCAGGGCAGCGGGTACGATCCACATGATCAACGCGGCAAAGGTCATGAAGGCCGCACCGATCCCAACACCGAGCATGCCCGACCGGCGGGTGGACTCGCTGTCCCCGCGGCCGATGGCCCGGCCCACCTGAACCGAGGCGGCTGATCCGATCCCCAGGCAAACGGAAAAGGTGGCCGAGGCGATCGCCATGGCGACCTGATGGG
>JAUUZB010000334.1 GCA_030590185.1 Deltaproteobacteria bacterium | reverse complement strand
GCGGTGAGCTGAGCCTGGGCGACTCCGTGAAGCTCGCCTACGTCGACCAGAGCCGTGAGCACCTCGACGGCGACAACAACGTCTGGGAGGAGATCACCGGCGGCGCCGAGATGATCGAGCTCGGCAAACGGCTGCTCAACTCGCGGGCCTACGTGGCGAACTTCGCCTTCAAGGGTCAGGACCAACAACAAATCGTCAAGAACCTCTCCGGCGGTGAGCGCAACCGGGTGCACCTCGCTAAGCTCCTGCGTTCTTGCGCCAACTTGATCATGCTCGATGAGCCTAGCAACGACCTCGACGTCACCACCCTGCGCTCCTTAGAAGAAGGGCTGATGGGCTTCGCCGGTTGCGCCATCGTGGTCAGCCATGATCGCTGGTTCTTGAACCGGGTCTGCACCCACATCCTGGCCTTTGAGGGTAATTCCACGGCGTTCTTCTTTGAGGGCAACTATGATGACTACGAAGACGACAAGATCCGTCGGCTGGGGGCGGAGTCGGTGAAGCCTACGCGGATTAAGTACAAGCCTCTGACTCGGGGGTGAGTTGGCAAGGAGCAACACCCATGAAACGATCCATCATCGACCTCGTGGAGTGCTGCTACGGACTCGAGGGCGACGAAAACAGCTGGCTCCGCGGTTTGGTCGAAACGGCGGAGGACCTGCTGCCTGCGGATTTCTGGGTTGCCGCCTGGACCTACGAGATCGCCGAGAACGGTCAACCCCGTATCCATGAATTGGTCTCTCTCCGAGGTGGATCGGAGGCCCGACAACGTATCCTTGCCTCCAGCCTGGTGGCGCCGCGGGACCATTCGCGCAGCTACTTCGCGCCGCGGGTCTGTATCTCCCTCGCCGAGGCGTTTGGCGGCACCGCGAATCTCAAGAGGGCGCCGTTCTGGAAGGCGGAATGGAACTGCGAAGACCTCTTGATGATCAAATCCCTCGACATCACCGGGCGAGGTTGCATGTTTTTTACGCCGGTGGCGAGGCGTGCCGTGATCTCCGACGCCATGGAGACGCGCTGGCGCCACGTCATGGCCCACATCAATGCGGGTATGCGCGTACGGGCGGCGTTGGAGGGTGCCTCGTCGCCGATCGATACTGCGGAGGCAGTGCTGGATGCCGACGGGCGGACGGTCCACGCCACCGGCGAGGCGGAGGGCCGCGAGGCGCGCAGGTCCTTGCGGGAGGCGATCAAGGAGATCGACCGCTGCCGTGGCGCCTTGCGCCGGGAGGACTCCGACGCGGCGCTCACCGCCTGGCGGGGTTTGGTCACCGGCCGTTGGTCACTGGTCGACCACTTCGACTCCGACGGCCGCCGCTACATTCTGGCCCGGCGCAACGATCCCCAGATCTCCGACCCACGGGCCTTGACCCTGCAGGAGCGGCAGATCACCCGCTACGCAGCTTTTGGTCTCGCGAACAAACACGTCGCCTACGCCCTCGGGGTGAGCGAGGCCCGGGTCTCCCAAGCGCTGAGCACGGCCATTCGTAAGCTCGGTCTCAACAGTCGCGCCGAGCTCGTCAAGTACCTCGCCGGGTCCGTGTCGGGTGACGAGAAACTCGACGAGAGCGAAACCACGTGACGGGACATCGCGACGACCTGCCGCCCCCGCCGGACCTGCGCGCGGTCGCGATCGACGGTGGGAACATGGTGATCTTGAGCTATCCCGTCGAGGGCAGCTCGACCCTCCTCGACAGCCTCTCCCCGGCGGAGAGGCAGGTCGCGCAGCTCGTCTGCGAAGGGCTTCGCGGCCCCGCCATCGCGGTTCAGCGGCAGACGAGCTATCGCACCGTCTGCAACCAGCTGGCCTCGACCTACCGGAAACTCGGGGTGAACTCTCGCGACGAGCTGATCGCCCTGCTCTCCTGCCCCCGCGCGGAAACCTAGCCGGCGCCGGGCGGGCGCCCGAAAACGCACTCGAGAATTGACTACGACCTCCCAAGTCGCGGTTTAGACCTGACCATTGTGGAACCCTGCGAGTTCGCTAGGTTCGCCCGCGGTCGGGGGAAGCGAACCCTGCGTTGACACACAGCTCAATGGACGGAGGATTAGAATGATCGACACGGCAGACCTCAAGGTGACGCGATTTTGGTGGGCCCTGGCCCTTGGGGCGCTGATCACCGCCTGCGGCGGCTCCGAAGAGTCGGGGGAGTGCACCGCCGACGCGAGCCGCTGCAGCGGCGACATCGTGCAACATTGTGAGGGGGGCGCCTGGACGGACGCGAGCGACTGCAGCACCGACGGCAGCAGCTGCAGCGTCGAGGCTGGCGTCGCCACCTGCGTCGTTGGCGGCTGCACCGAGGACGCGACCCGCTGCGACGGCGGCACGGTCCAACGCTGCGCGGCGAGCGAATGGAGCGACGAGACCGACTGCGTCGCCCTGGGCCAAACCTGCGCCGAGGATGCCAGTGGCGCCGACTGCGACGGCGCAGCCGACACCGCCGATCCGATCACCACAGCGAGCCCAGCCGGCGGTGACTACGGGGCCGAGCAGACGATCACCCTGTCCTGCGATGGCACCGGTACCAACTGTACCGCGACCTACTACACCATCGACGGCTCTTCACCCACCACCGCTTCAACGGCCTACGGCGATCCGATCATCCTCGCCGACAACACGACCCTGAGCTTCTTCTCCATCGACACCGCGGGCAACGAGGAGGCGATCAAAACCGAGATCTACCGGATCATCACCGTCGCCAACTGCACCACCGCCGACTCGGACTCGGACGGCCTGACCGACTGCGAAGAGGTGACCGGGTGGACGATCAACATCGAAGACATGAGCGGCACCAGCAGCTCCTCGTCCGTCGCCAGCAACCCGTTTGTGGCCGACACCGACGGCGATGGACTCAGCGACGACCAGGAGAAAACTCTCGGCGCCGACCCGAGCAACGTCGACACCGATGGCGACTCTTTGGACGACGGGGTGGAGCTCACCTATGCCTCCTCGTTGACCGACATGGACACGGACGACGACGCGACCGGTCCCAACCACGATCTCTCCCCGCACGCCTTCCTGTCTGACTACAACGAAGTCACCATGAGTCACCACACCTCACCGGTCCTGGCCGACACCGACGGCGACCAGTTCACCGACTTCGAGGAGGTCGTGGGCGATTGGTCGTCCCAGCACCCGTTGCTGGCCGAGGTCGGCCAAATCCGGGTCGAGCTGGCCGGCGACATCAACGTTAGCTTTGAAGGAACGTTCAGCTCCGGCTGCTCGGTGGTGAGCGAAACCTACGTTGCGACCCTGTCGCAGAACGAGGCCTACGCCCATTCCTCGAGCTACGTCTCCTCGCGCTTCGCCATGGAGAACAACCTGGAGATCAACAACGAGATCGACGCTGGCGCCAATCCCTTGCCCAACATCTCCAGTCACTCCGACGTCAGCGCCTCCTCCTCGATGACCACCGCCATGGAGACCACCATCAGTTTCGACGCCGGGGCGATCACCAGCACCGCTGAAGAATTCCGCGAGCTCCTGCGCGAGGATTGTTTTGATACGCAGACGATCACCAGTGGGGTCGTTGGCATGAGCTTTCGGGTACACAACGTCGGCGACCGGGCGGTGACGGTGAGCAATTTCAACTTCTCGCTGATCAAACGCGATTCCGCCAATCCCGCCTCCTTCACGACCCTGGCCAGTATCCAGAATGCCGTGGGCACGCCGGTCGACATTCAAGTGGATCAGAGCACCGGTCTGATCGCGCTGATCGTCAACGTTCCAACCGGTCTGGCCATGAATCTGTTGGAGAATCCCTCCGGACTGATGTTCGAGCTCGGCACCTACAGCATGACCGACGAGGACGGCCGCAACTACGTTTTCATCACCGAGGAGACCCTCAACCGCACGGCGGTGGTGGAGCTCGACTTTGGCGACGGTACGGTGGAGCGCTACGCGGTGGCCACCAACGTCGATCGAGATCCGACGGACCCCAGCCAGCTCCTCGGACTGAGGGTGGCCGACGCCATGACCTACACCGGCAACACCATCACCACCATCGACAACAACCAGGGTGACAGCTGTCTCGCCGCCATCAACGGCATCTCCTACGACGCCGCCATCCACAAATTCTGGTCGGTGCGCAGCTCGAGCGTCAGCATCCCGGCCACCAGCGTCGTGAGCAACGTCGACTTCGAGGATATCATCCTGCAGGCTGGCGATTTCATCAGCCTGGCCCTGGTCAGCGACCAGGACGGTGATGGCGTCTTCGACCGCGAGGAGGCCTTCTTCGGCAGCGACCCGACCCTGGCCGACACCGACGGCGATTCCATCGATGATCGGGAGGAGATCGACTCCCTGATCCGCAGCCCGGTGGTGCCGGAGTTCCCGGGCGTCTATGTTGTGGATGTGGCGGCGGGCGGCCCCGGCTTCGACTTCACCTCGAGTTTGTATCTCCTGAACAACGGCGCCCTCTGGGCGGTTGGGCAGAACGACAACGGCGTTCTCGGCCTGGGGAGCGCCAGCGTGGGGGCCGACATCGTGATCCCCACCCTGGTCGACCCCGACCTACGCTTCGCGAAGGTCGAAATGTCCAACACCACCTCCTACTCCTTTGCGGTCGGCATCACCGAAACTGGCGAGCTCTACGCCTGGGGCTCGAACAACTACGGTTCCATCGGCGTCGGTTCCACCAGTGCCGTCGATTACCCCGAGCCCACCCGCGTCGGAACCGAGAGCGACTGGGCTGACATCGCCGTTGGGGGTAGCCACGTGCTGGCCCTCAAGACCAACGGCTATCTCTATGGCTGGGGCAGAGGGGACTCCGGTCAGCTCTACGACTACGACATCACCCACGTCGATTGCCCTAACGGCACCGTCGACGCCTGCCTGCTCTCGCCGACCTTGCTGTTGTCCGGGGTTGCGTTTTCAAAGATCGCCGCCGGTTCGCGCCACAGCCTGGCTATTGTCGAAGCGAGCGAAGACCTCTGGGCCTGGGGAGACAACTTCTTTGGGCAACTCGCCCGCGGCTCCTACGGCAACGACCTGCATGCGCCGGGGCCAGCCGACTCCACTCGAAACTGGGTCGACATCCGCGCTAGCGGCTCCGTCTCCATGGGCGTGACCGACGATAACACCCTGTGGAGCTGGGGCCACAACAGCTTCGGCGCCCTGGGCCGAAGTACGGCCGATACCTGCACCACACTCGATTTCCCCTGCGACATAGAGATCGGAGAGGTAGCCCTGCCGACCGGGGTCATCAGGGATTTCTTCGCCGGCGCGACGAGCTTCGCCGTCGTCTACGATCAGAACGGGGGGGGAATACTCGGAGCAACCTACACGAGCGCCTGGGGCTACAACGAAAATACGATGATGGGGGTGAGCACCACCGAAAGCTGTTGGTACCCGCAGACCAGTGCGAATTACCCATGCGGGACCACGCCGACCATCGTCCCGGTCAATCAGGCAGCCACCGCCGTCTTCAGGATCGCCCCTGGCCGTGCGGTGCCACAGCAACCCAGCAGCCATTCCGTGTTGGTTTGGGGCCTCAACTCCCACTTCCAGCTCGGCCTCGCTCACAACCTATCGCCCCAGGACACGCCGGTGGAGGTCCCGGCTCAACCGACGAACGTTTTTGTGCCCTAGGGTCGACCCGAAGGCAGGCCGGGGAGCAGGCCGACGATGATGTTGGCGTGTTCCTCGGTCGAGACGACAGAACATTCGCTCCCCACCGGCCCTCGCCTCG
>JAUUZB010000472.1 GCA_030590185.1 Deltaproteobacteria bacterium | reverse complement strand
TGGCGCGGCCGCGGTCGCTCAACAAAAAGTCATACATGGCGTTCTCCCTGTGCGCTCAGGCGATGGCCAGCTCGAGTGTTCCGAGTCCCTCTATCCCCGCGGCGATGGTGTCTCCGACGATCAGCGGCCCTACGCCGGACGGCGTGCCGGTGAAGATTAGATCCCCGGGCGCCAGGCGCACCAGGGTCGAGAGCTGCGCGATGATTTCGGTGACGCCCCAGATCATCTGCCCGAGGTCCCCCTCCTGGCGCAGCTCGCCGTTGACCTCCATCCAGATCCGGCCACGCTCCAAGGACAACCCAGGCGCGAGCGGCACCAGCGCACCGCAGGGGGCCGAGTCGTCGAATCCCTTGGCCATGTCCCAGGGGCCCTTCTTCTCCTTGGCCACCGCCTGGATGTCACGGCGGGTCAGGTCGAGCCCGACCGTGCAGCCGAAGATGAGCTCCCTCGCGCTGGTGGCCGGGATCTCGACGCCACCGCCGCCGAGCGCCACCACCAGCTCCACCTCGTGGTGGAGGGTGTTGGTAGCCGCAGGGTAGGGGATGGTCGCGCCCGAAGGCACCACCGCGTCGGCCGGCTTGGTGAAGAAGCTCGGCGGAGTGCGGCTCGGGTCGCCGCCCATCTCCTTGACGTGGTCGGCGTAGTTGCGCGCCACGCAGAAGATGCGCCGCACCGGGAAACGCCGTTCATCGTCTACGACCACCAGGCTCGGAATCGGTGGCGGCTCCAGGACGAACTCGGTCATCGCATTCTCACGGCTCGATGTAGGGATAGGGCGGGTCGTATTCGCCGGTGCCATCCCGGTCGAAGAAGATCGGGTTGCCCACGGCAAACGGCTGGTATCCGCCTACGAACTGGGCAAACTCCCCGGGGGAGGTCGCCTCCGGGTTTAGGATCACGCCGCCGTCGAGGTTGACCGGATAGGTCCCCTCGCCCAGGCCGCGTACCCGCACCACTAGCCAACCATCGCCCTCGCCGATAAGCGCGTCGAGCTCGGCGGGGCTGTAGGTCAGGTAGAGGTCGTAGCGCAGGGCGCGGCTGCCGTTGGGACGATCAACCTCGACCGCCACCAAGCTCTCCACTCGATCCCCCACCGGCTCACCGTGTTCATCGGCATCACCCGCCGGGTCATCGTAGACGCGGGTGAAAAACAACTCGGCGGTGTTGACGCGGTACCAGGCGGGGGTCTCGACCACCACCGCGATCTCGAGGTCGCCGCCGGTGATGCTCAGGGTCTCGCCAAAGGAGGCCTCGCTGTCGTTGGCCCGGGCGGTGACGCGCAACAGCGGACCGCTCGAGGCAAAGGCGTGGCCCGCCTTGAGGTTGGTGATCAGATCATCGGGGGTCGGCGGTTTGCTCTCGACCGCCACGTAGGTGCGCGGTGTGCCCGGGGCACGGGCGTAGGCGTCGTGGCTGTCACTGACCCCCACCCCGGTGGGCCGGATGCCCATCGACAGGAGATTGAACCAGTCGCGCAGCGCCGCCTCGTGGCCGCGGCTGGAGGTGTAGATCTCGATGGTGTCGAAGTTGGTGGCCCAGAGCGGCTCCTCCGGATCCATCAACATCAGCTCCTGGCTGAGGCTGTCCTTGGGCTCGGCCACGATGGTGCCGGCGTCGAAGTCGTACACGGGGTTGAGGCGGTCGAAATAGGAGCCGCGGTTGCGCGGGTGGTTGACTTGAACCACCTGGGCGCCCCGAGCCCGCATGTTGTCGAACAGCTGACGCGGGCTCGGGCGCTCCATGCCGCCACCCCAATCGGGGGGCGAGCCCCCTTGCAGTCCCGCGATCGGCGGGATGGGGAAGCCGTTGAAGTGCCCGATGTCGATGGTGCTGACCTCGACCCCGGGCACCGGCGTGATCCACGGGGTGAGGCCGAGCTCCTCCACCTCGTCGCTGAGATCGGTGCAGATGTCGTGGTCGGAGGTAGCGAAGAAGTCGAGGCCCGCCGAGGCCAGGCTGCGCGTCCGGGTGTAGAGCGGCACCAGTGAGTCGGGGGAGCGCACCTGGTGGACGTGAAATTCTGAGGCGGCCCAGCCGGCGCTGTCGACGGCCCGGCGAATCACCCCGCGCACGGTGACGCTCGCCCCGGGCGTCACGTCGATGAGCTGGGTAAGGAAATCGTACTCCGGTCCGCGGGAGACCACCGCCAGGTAGCGACCGGGCACCACGGTCAGCGGCGTCTCAAAGGCGGTGCCGGTGCGACAGTCGATCAGGTGGCGCACGTACGGCTCGGGCGCCCCGAGCTCCCAGCGTTTGGGGTGACGGAACGGCTCGTTGGTGTCGCAGGCGACGACGTTGCCACAGATGCCGCCGCGTCGCGCCGGCGCCTCGCCGATCAAGGCGATCCGGCAAGGGCCCGGCTGCACGTCGGTTGCGAAGGGGTCGTCGGCCAGGGCGACGTCGACGTTCACCTCACCGCTGGCCTCGAGCAGGATGTCGACCGCGGTGGCTCCTTGGGCCGTGACCGTCACCAGCCGCCCCGGATCCTCGGCTCGCGCTAGGTCGTCCGCCGCCAGGTGGTAATTACCGGCCGGCAGCAGGTTGCCAAAGGCGCCCGAGTCGTCGGTGACGAAGGTAACGAGCACGTCACCGTTCTCCGGATCGATGGCGGCGACGCGCACTCCGGGGATCGGATCGCCGCCGCGCTCACGGACCACGCCGCCGAGCTCGCCCCAGCTCGGGTCCTCTTCGCCCTCCTGCGCCCAGGCGCGCACGTCGGCGACGTCGTGACCGAGGAACAGGTCAAAACCGTAGCCCCGGGCCAGGCCCGGCTCGATCACGAACGGGACGCTCGGTTCCCCGACCAGCTCGATGATGTTGGCCGAGCCGAGCATCACCAAGGCGATGCCGACGACCGCTAGCGACATGCGCGCCACCGGCTCACCGGTCAGGAAGTCGCGGCTGCGCAGCCCGATGGCGTGATAGTCGGTTTGGTAGGCGATAAAGGGCGTGTCGATCTTGCCGAGCAGGAGATCCTCGACGTCGTTCAGGTCGACGCCCGGATCGGTGAAGCCCCGGCCCAAGGCAAAGGCCTCGGCCTCGCCCCGCACGTCGATGCCGAAGCCGACGCGCAGCTCGAGATCCTCGTCGCTGGTGTTGCGCAGGTAATAGCGGACTTCAACGTGGTCGGCATCGGGCGCCAGGGTGTAGGTGGCGCGCACCTCCAGCGGCAACTCCGCCTTGGGATCGAACTGGAGCAGCCCGTTCGGGTGGCCGTAGTCGTTGGTGGTGTATTCGAACAAGGTGGGCATGAAGCTTTCGATGTTGACGAAGTCCCAGATCTCAGGCTCGCCGGTCGCCTCGATCACCGCCGCCTCGCCGTCGCTGCCGTCGTTGGTCACCCGCACCGAGGTGAAGTTCGGGGTCATGCCGAACTGAAAGAAAGGCAGGGCCTCGTTGAGAACATCGTAGCGGTTGTCCGCCGGCGCTAGGTCGATGATGTTGCCGCCGTAAGGACCGACGCTAAAGACGCGACCCGGGCGCTCGACGATCGCGATGATGCGATCGTTCATCAGATAGTAATCGCCGACCGTTCCATCGGCGATGTCGCCGCCGAGGAGCACCGCCGGTGCGTTTTGGGCCGTGACGATGCCCGCCCGTTCCAGCTTCTCGGTGGTCTTGGCGCAGCCGGTAAGCCCGACGAAAGTCACAACCAAACAGAAAGCTCGCGTCTCGATGGTATTCATTTTGCACGCCTTGTCTCGCAGGGAGGCCCGGGCCTGTCAATGCGCTACCGTTGGCTGGCCTTTCCTGATACCCAAAAAGCCATGAAACGCCGCACCCTTACCTCGGTTCCCCTGCTCATCGGCCTCCTGTTGGCGGTTGGCTGCGTGCGCGGTGGGGACCGTGAAAAAGAACCAGCAGCGACCATTATCCCGACGGCCTATGCCGGCGATCAACTCCCTGCCGTGGCAAAGCAGGGGACACCACAGCCCGGCGGCACCCTGCGGGTGGCCATGGAGGCGGAGCCGCCTTCGTTGAACTTTCAGCTCGACCCCCTCGATGCCTGGGGCAAGCGCCTGCACGAGCTGGCCTACAACAACCTGGCGCGCCCCAATCCAAAAACCTGGAAGCACGAGCCGCGCCTGGCCGAGCGCTGGGAGATCTCCGACGACCGCTTGAGCTTTACCTTCTTTCTCCGCCGAGACGTCACCTGGCACGACGGCGAGAAGTTCGACGCCGACGACGTGATCTTCACCTTCACCGCCATCCTCAACCCGACCCACAAGACCATGTCGATGCGCACCTTCCTCGAGCCGATCGAGAAGATCTCCAAGGTCGACAGTCACACGGTGCGCTTTGAGCTCAAGCGTCCCTATTGGCTCGCCTTTGACGCCATCGCCGAGATCTACATCTACCCGCAGCACGTCTTCGAGAAGGGGGACTTCAACACCCATCCCGCCAACCGCGCGCCGGTCGGCACCGGACCGTTCAAATTCGTGCACTGGCGCACCGGCGACGAGATCGCCTACGTGCGCAACGACAGCTTCTTCGGCGGCAAGCCGCACCTCGAACGGATCATTTTCAAGTACGTCCCGGACCCCACCGTGCGCCTGCAGATGGTCCGCCGCGGGGAGATCGACGTGGTGCTGCGCCTCGATCCACAAACCTGGAAATCGATCAGCGACGACGCGACCATCGCCGAGGGCTTCTGGCGCCTGCGGCACGTACCGGCCAGCCTACAGTGGATCGGGTGGAACAACGCCAAACCGATGTTTCAGGATCCGACCGTGCGCCGGGCGCTGACCATGCTGATCGA
>JAUUZB010000639.1 GCA_030590185.1 Deltaproteobacteria bacterium | reverse complement strand
GCTCGCCTCCCTCGGCGCCAAGGAGGAGCGTTACGACAAACAGATCGCCGCCCTCGAGGCCAAGCTGCAGGTGGTGCAGGAGGATGTCGAGCGCAAGAGCGTCCTGTTCGAGATCGCTCGCATCTGGGAGGACCGGGTCGGTGAGACCGACGAGGCGGTCGATGCCCTCAATCGACTGTTGGCCATCGACGGCTCCGACGGGCCGGCCCTCGACTCCCTGGTCAGGATTTATGAGGCGGAGCAGCAGTTCTCAGAGCTTGCCCACGTCCTGACCCGCAAGGTCGAGATCTGCCAGGATCCCCAGGACAACATCGACCTGCGCATGCGCGTGGCGCAGCTGTGCGAGGGGGATCTCGGCGACCAGGAAGCGGCTATCATGTGGTACCGCGGTGTCCTGGAGTTCGACGCCGGCCACGCTGGCAGTCTCGGGGCCCTCGATCGGCTCTACACCGGTCTCGAGCGGTGGAGCGAGTTGGTTCAGGTCTTCGAACTCCAGATCGCGCAGGCGGGCACGGCCGAGGGCCAGATTCAACTGCTCTCCAAGATGGCTTCGATCTACGAGTCGGAGTTCTCGAGTCCGGCCGATGCGGCCCAGTGCTACGAGCGCTGTTTCGCCCTCGACCAATCCCACCTCGGCACGGTCAAGAACCTGGAGCGGCTGCTGCGGGTGTTGGGCGAGTGGAATCGGCTGATCGAGATCCTCGGCCACCACATCACCCTGATCTCCGACGTGGAGGAGACCACCAGCCTCTATTTGCAGATCGGCGAGATCTACTACAAGGAGCTGACCCTCGTCGACAAGGCCGAGCAGATCTACAACATGGCCCGCGAGCTGAACCCCAACTCAGACGCGGCCCTGCACGCCCTCGGTCAACTCTACGAGCGCAGCGGTAACTGGTTCCAGGGCCTCGAGATGATGCAGCGCGAGGCGGACGCCATGGGCCCGGTGCCCGAGGCCCTGCCGGTGCTGATGCGCATCGGTCGGATCAACGAGGACATGCTCGGCGACGCCAGCGCCTCCCAGGCCGCCTACCAGCGGGCTCTCGAGATTGACCCGACCTACGGTCCGGCCCTCGAGGCGATGAGCGAGATCGCCAAGAACGGCCAGAACTGGGACGCCTATCAGGATCACCTCCTGACCCTGGCCGAGACCTGCGACGACAACGAGGAAAAAACCGACTTCTTCGTCGAGGCGGCTGAGTTCTTCATCAACGTCCGCGAGGACGAGATGGGCGCGATTCGTTATTACCAGCGCGCCCTCGAGTACACGCCGGAACACGAGGAGACTTGCAAACAGCTAGCCGAAATCTACTTCCGCAACGAGATGTGGGAGGAGGCCGGCGAGATGTACGAGGTGGCGGTGCGCGGCCTCGACAAGTCGAAGGACGCCAAGGAGTACTGCCAGAAGCACTACCGCCTCGGCTACGTCAACGAGAAGGTCGGCGACAAGGACACGGCGCTCGATCACTACCGTCAGGCCTTTGAGGCGGACGCCACCTACTTGCCGGCCCTCGAGGGGCTCGGCCAGGCGCTGCTCTCGGTGGAACAGTGGGACGAGGCCCAGAAGGTCTTCCAGACCATCCTCATCCATCACCGCGACTCCCTGACCGAGTCGGAGATCGTCGACGTGCAGAGTCAGCTCGGCGAGATCTATCTCCAGGAGAACCAACCGGATCGCGCCTACCAACAGTTCGAGAAGGCGCTCGAGATCGATCCGGATCACCCGACCTCGCTCTCAAACCTGGCGCGGCTCGACCAAGAGATGCAGCGCTGGGAGTCGGCCTACACCCGCCTGTCGAGGCTCGGTGAGGTGGCGCCGGGGCCGGAGCGGATCGAAGCGCTGCTCACCATGAGCCAGATCGCCACCGATCACATCGGTGATCTGCGTGAGGCGATCGAACCGTTGGAGCGGGCGCGACGGGCCGGCCAGGCCGGGCCCCAGATCCTAGAGCGCTTGGGGGATCTCTATCTCCAGGCCAACCAGGCCCAGAAGGCGGTCGAGGCTCTGGAGGAGGCGGCGGAGGGGGCGACCGATCCGCAGGCGCTCTCGGAGCTCAACTATCGCCTCGCCGAGGTCTACGAGGTCGAGATCAAGCACCAGCCGCTGGCGGTGCAAAAATACAACGCCGCCCTCGACGCGGCCCCAACCAACGTTCAGGCCTTCGAGGCGATCGAGCGCATCCTCGGCCAGGCGGGTGAGTGGGCGTTACTGGAGAGCAATTACCGGGCGATGATCGCGCGCTCCAAGGTGTTGAATCCCAAGATTCGCCTGGTGCTGTGGCGGGCGCTCGCCGAGCTCTACCGCAACGTCCTCAAGAACATCGACAGCGCCATCGCCGCCTACGAGGTGATCCAAAAACTCGATCCGGGCCGGGCCGAGGATCAGATGCTCCTGGCGGAGCTCTACGCGCAAAAGCCGGACAGGCGGGCGGAGGCGATCGAGCTGCAGCACGAGCTCATCCCGACCCTCGAGAATCCCGTGATGCCGATCAAGGCCTTGCGCAAGCTGTACCACGCCGACCAGAATTTCGACGCAGTCTTCGTCTGCTGCGTGGCGTTGGCGTTCATGAAGCAGGCCGACGAGGAGGAGATGAAGGTCCTCGAGTACCTGTCGCGTGGCGTACCGCCGCGGGCGGGCGGCGGCATGCGGGAGGAGCAGTGGAGTCTGGTCAAACACCCAGATCTCGACTGCGCCATCGGTCGGGCCGCCACTGAGCTGTTCAAGCTCGGCCGGGACATGTTCATGCGCCCGGCCAAGGACCTCGACCTGCGCAAGAAGGATTTCATCGACGTCCGCTCCAGCGACCTGCTGTTCGTGAATCTAGTGAAGTATGCCGGGAAGGTATTGAACATCCCGAGCGTTGATCTTTACACCAAGGGCGGCTCGATGGAGGCCATTCACCTGGCGAACTGTTCGCCGCCGGCGTTGGTGGTTGGACAGAACAATGAGTTGTACCGTGATCCTTCCCAGACACGGTTGGCGCTCTTTCACCTGGGGCGGAGCATTGCCTATGGGCGACCGGAGCTCTTTCTGGCGCGCATGTTCCCGGGCGAGTACTTCCGGGATCTGCTGCTGGGGATGTGCGTGGCCTTCAACCGAAACCTCCAACACAGCGGGCATCCGACCACTGTGGAAAACTGGGCCAACACCTTCTCGCGCATGCCGCAGCAGTCACTGCGTCGCCTACAGCCCATGGTCGAACAGACCTTCGCGGACATCATGGCCGTGCGTCCCCTCGAGCAGTTCTGCGCCGCGGTGGAGCACACGGTCGCCTCCGCTGGCCTCTTGGTGTCGGGTGACCTCAACGCGGCCTATCGGGGGATCAGCGAGGGGGACGAGGGGGCGTCGGCCATCGCCCCCCGGGAGCGGATCAAGCGTTTGGCGCTCTTTATGGTCTCACGGGAGCACATGCAGGTCCGCCGCGCCATTGGCGCAGCGCTGGTGGCAAAACAAGGGGGCCAAGGTTAGCCCGACAACGGCTGACGGGTAGGGTTGATATGCTCAGAATTGGCCAGTCATTTGACGTAGCGGACTTCATTAAGTTAATCTCGGATATCCGCTTGGATCTGCGGAAAAAGGCCTAGACGCATGAAGTTCTCGTGTGACCAGTGCCACGCCCAATACATGATCGCTGACGAGAAAGTTGGCGAGCGGGGCGTGAAGGTCAAATGCAAAAAATGCCAGCACATCATTATCGTCCGGCCCGGGGCCGCGGAGGAACAGGTCGCGGCACCGCCCGAACCAGAGCCTCCTCAGCCTCCCGTTGACGACCAGCTCGGTGGCGCCTTTGACCAGGGCGGCGGCGGCGATTTCGACAATCAGGACACGGTGGTTGGTTTCAACCCCGCAGCGATGGGTCTCCAACCGGAGGCCGGGGCTGATGCCGGCGGCGGCGCGGCGCCCGATCCCGGCGCAGCTTTTGGCGGAGGGTCGGATCCGGCGGCCATGGGCATGGACCCGGCCGGGGCGAATGCCGGCTTCAGCGACGACGAGCTCGACCACACACAGGTCGGCGTGAACATCGCGGCCATGCAAGCGGCGGCGGCGGCCGAGGCGGAGGCCGCGCAGCAGGCCCAGCTCGC
>JAUUZB010000456.1 GCA_030590185.1 Deltaproteobacteria bacterium | reverse complement strand
GGTCGGCCTCTCGGCTCTATTGACCGCCCGGCGGCGCCTGCAGCTCTTCGTCACCCGGGAGAACGCTGAGATCCTGCGGCGCAAGCTCGCCATCCTGAACCCGACGGTGAGCAACCCGCACACCCTGCTCGATGATACCTTCGATCTGGTGCTGGTCGAGCCAGGTGGCGCCTACGACTTCCTCGGCCTGAGCCTGTGTTTTCATTACACCATGCACTCGATCCCGTGCACCGGCGTCGAGCTCAGCGTGCAGGACAACGGTGTGGCGCGGCGGGTGTTGGTCGTCGGTGACCACAATGCCCGCGCCAACGTGGAGAAGGCCGCCCGAGACGGCGCCATCAGCTACCGCCGCGGGGCCGAGCTAATGAAGCTCCACGATTGGGTCGGTGACCTGATCATCGCCGACGCCGGCGGCGGTCTCATCCACGGTCAGGCCGGGGACTTCGCCAACAACCGTTCCCGCAACGTGGTCTACCTGCACACCCCAGCCTTGGATCCGATCCACCACGGCTGCACCCTGGCCGAACCCGGACACCGCTACGCCATCATTCCCCAGCGTCGGGCGCCTGGGGCGGTCGAGCGTAGCGTGGCACGCCGGGCGCTGGTCGAGGCGCTGGCGGCGGCGAAGCCCGAGCCGCTCGAGGTGATGCTCGATACCGCTGAGGCGCTGAGCATCAACCGCGGTCAGGTGATCATCCGCGAAGCTGACGCCGGTCGCGAGCTGTACGTGGTCTTGAGCGGTGAGCTCCAGGTGTTGATCGCCAGCGAGGGGGGACCCCGGGAGATCGCCCGGCTTACCGCCGGCGAGATCTTCGGTGAGATGGCGGTGATCAACGGCAGCCGTCGCTCCGCCACGGTCAAGGCGAGCACCGCCGCTCGCCTGGTGCGGATCCCGGATCAGGCTTTTGCCCGCTTCGTGGGGGCGACCGACCTGGTGCCGAGCCTGCCGCAGCTCTGGCAGCGCCGAGCCGCCCTCGACCGCATCGCGGTGCTCAGGGACGCGTCGGTGACCATCAAGAACCGCCTGGCGCAAAACGCGGTGGCGCGCAGCATCGAGCCGGGGGCGACTCTCATTCGCCAGGGCTCGCGCAGCAACACCGTCTTCGTGCTCGTCGCCGGTCGGGTCCAGGTTTACAAAGGAAGCGAGCCGCTGCTGGTCAACGGAGCGCCGATCATCGTCGAGCCCGGCACCCTGATCGGCGAGACCGCGCCATTTCTGAAGAAGGCGCGCAACGCCTCCATCGTCTCCCTCGACGCCTGCGAGGTCCTCGCCATCCGCGGCAAGGATTTCAAACGGATCGTGGAGAGCTCGCCGCGGCTCTTTTTGGGGATCTCCAAAATCGTCCGCTCCCGCCAAGCGGCTTGAGGTGCGCCATGACCATCGATCTCACCGTTCAGGTTCCAGGCGATGGCAGCATCGCCCTCGCGTGGCAGGCGAGCTTTCGGGCGCGCAGCTACTCCCTGCTGGTGGTTCGGACCGGCGCGGTGCCGGCCCATACGGCGGTGCAGCTCACCGCCGGGACCACCGCCTATCGGATCGATAACCTGAGCCGGCACCAGCGTTACCGGGTGGCGGTGGCCGCGGCGAGTCGGGATGGCACCGAGTGCTCCCCGTGGCTGTGGGTCACGCCTCGCAACGGTGTGCCGCCCCTTCGCGACACCCGGGGCGGCGGGCTCGCCACCTGCCTGGCGACCCTGCGCCAGATCACGGTGATGCCCCAGGACCAACGCCTGACCGTCTACTGGCAGCGCGGCCCGGGTTTCTGTGACGCCCTGGCCCTCGAGGTGCACCGCGGCGATCGCCTGGTCCGAACCATCACCCTCGAGCCGGAGGTGACCAGCATCGCGCTGGACCGGGGCCGTGGGGTGAGACTCCAGAATGGCGAGACCTACGGCATCCGCCTGCAGAGTCGGTTCAACGGCCTGGTCGGCGGCACCTCACCGTTGGTGCTCTGTGCCCCGGCCGCCCAGGGCGAGGAGCGCGCGGCGAACCAACAGCTGCCGCAGAAGAGTCTGGTCTATCCGTTTCTCACCCTCTCGCCGGAGCTCGCCTTCTTCGACCAGGGCGACGTTGCGGCGGAGGGGGAGCCCGGGACCGAGGCGCCATTGATCTGTTGCCATTGCCGCCAAGCGGTGCAGTGGCGGGGATACCGGTTGTGCTGCGACGGCTGCGGGGCGGAGTTCATCCCGAACGGGCGGGGGGACTTCCTCGAGGCGAGCCGGCTGCGCTTCGGCGTTTGTCGCTGTTGCCTGCCGACCAAGATCCTGATCCAGAAGGCGGGCTCCACCTCCCTCACCTGCTCCCACTCGGGCAAGGAGTACATCCGTTTGCCCGGGCACAGCGGCTACCACCTGATCGAGGATCTGCCCTACGGCCTGTGCCAGTGCTGCCGGCCGCGGCGGCCCCTGATCAAGAAGCGCAACACGGTCCGCTGTCAGAAGTCCCAGGAGACCCACACCAACCAGAACGGCCGCTGGGTGCTGATGCCGAGTGAGCCGGTATTTGACGCCGCCGCCATCGACGATCTGCTCGATGCCGGCCTAGCAGACATCTGCGCCACCGGGGTTTCCCGGGGGCGTCGCCAAAGGAGATAACCATGAGCAACGTTCAAGACACCGACACCGACACCGCGCGCCTCGCCGGCGTGGTCAGCGCTACCTGCACCTGTTGCCAACCGGGGCAGGTGCTGGTGCCCCACCTCTCCCTGGGCGGAACCCGGATGGCGTGTCCCCAAACGCGCCAGACCTATCTCGATCGGGGGGACGGCATTTACGAAGCGGACGGCGAGTGTCTCGACGCTTCGACCGAGTTGGCCGCGACCAACGCCGGGGCGGCGGAACAGGACCTGCTCGGTGACCGCCCCGTGCGCACCGGGCCCAAGACCCGGATCAACCTCGAGCGGGCGACCTTCGCCGGGGGAGCTTGAGCCATGTCGGCCGCCATCCTGCAACGCTTCCCACGCCGGAACGGGGACGCCATCGAGCACGTCAGCTGGGAGCTGGATCTGGCGGCGGCTCGCAAGCTCAACCGCTTGGGTACAAAACGCAGCCAACGCCTGGTCGCCGAGGCCGAGGAGATGGCGGCCCACTTCAGCCGTTGGCTGTTGACGGTCAGCGCCCGCGGGGAGCGGATCCGCTGCGCCGCCTGCGGCGGGATGTTGGTCTTTGACCGGGGGCTACGCTGCGTCGCCTGCGGTCGCACCCGGCCCCCGAGCAAGCTGCCGCGGGGGGCGCGGTTGACCTGGTTCGGGTTGATGCCGCCCATCGGCATCGATGGATTGGCCGAGCTCAAGCCAGCGATCCTGCGCAAGCCGCCGGCGGAGCACCTGGTCGGTGAGCGCCCTGACCTCGGGCACTTTCTGTTGGTGCCCCTGTGCGCCGCCTACCCGGCGGACTTCCCGAGCTCGCCGGTGGAGGTGCACTACCAGGCCGGCATCTTCGAGATCCCGGGCATGCCGGCCCCGACCATGAGCCACGCCACCCACCTGCTCAACGATCGGATCATGTGCCTGTTCACCGCCAGCCAATGGCGTTCGGAGATGACCTGCCGCGAGGTGTTGCAGCAACGCACCTACGCCCACGTCATCAAGCTGCTCAACTACGGCAACGGCAAACGCGAGGCCTTTGGCATCGTGTCCTGAGGTGCGTCATGACGCCCACGATTCTGATCAGCGCCAGTTGTTGGCGGCAGATGAGCGCCGAGCTCGATCGGGTGGCGCCGGCGGAGGGCGTGATGGTGCCCCTGGTGGCACTGGAGATGGTTCGGCCGGAGCACAATCCCTGTGCCCGGATCGAGCTCACGGAGATCGCGCGGTTGGTGATCGCCCGACTGGTGACCGTGCCGCCCGAGCTGCAGGTCAACCGCGGCGCCCGGGTCCACGTCCTGCCGCGGACCAATCGCGCCGTCAACGGGCGCCTCGAGCGAGAGATCGCACGGCGACCGCGGCTCCGGGCTTGCAGCTACTTGCACTCCCACCCGTTTGCGGTCGGCACCACCCGGCCGTCACGCGGTTGGGGCTGCGACTACGAGGGACACCTATTGCCCCTGTGGCGACACAACCGGCGCGGCGGGCTCGACACCAGCTTCAGCTTCATCGCCTGCCGGCACCCGGCTGGCGGCTGGCGGCTGTTGGGCTTCGGGTTGGATGACGAGCAGCGGATCGTGGATCTCGGCCCCGCCGAGATCGTGTCGGACGCTGACCCGGCGGTCCAACGGGCCCTGCTCCTCGGCCTGTGGGATCGACCGGCGGACCGGGCCGTGTTGCGGCGTTGGCGGCGGGAGCTGCACCGCAAGGGCCTCAACCCGCGCCACGAGGAGCTGTTCGGCGGCTGGCAACGGCTGATCTTCAACCTCGACCACGGCCGTCGCGGCGTCGCCCTGGTGCCGATCGAGTTTCCAGCGGTCGAGCCGCAGCTCTGGGTCGTCAATGGCGCGCCCGGTGCCAGGCGTTTCGAACCGGGCATGGCGCCGAGCATCGAGTCGCCACACCGCATCTCGCTCGTCCCGGATGGTCTGGTGCGGGTCGCCGAGAAAATGAAAGGAGAACCAGGATGACCAGCCAACGGGAGAGCTACTTCGCGCGGGTGATCCCGCTCATCGGCGACGGCCTGCGCCACGCCACGGTCGCCACCGACAACCTGTCGCTCACCGCGCGGGTGCTGGAGTTGTTGATCGCTTGCCGGCTCGAACGGGTGATCCTCGAGCGACCGGAGGAGCCGGTGGCCTGGCCCCTGGACCACCTGTTCCCCGCCCGAGTCCAGAACGACGCGTCGGCCCGGGCGCGCTTCGCCGAGTATCTGCGCTGGAAGAACCGTTGGTGTGCGATCGAATGGCTCGAACGAGGGGAAGC